>JBJKQK010000088.1:0-7042 GCA_046705285.1 Terriglobia bacterium | reverse complement strand
CAGGGTGCAATAGCCTTTCGAATTTTCCGGGCTGCGCACCTTCTCGGAAATGAAAAGGAGCATCTGCGGGCCCCGTCCTGTCGCCAGAAGGCAATTTGCGTCTATTGATCCTCGTCCAATGCCGCGTGCCGTTTTCATGAGAGGCTGATCCGCTAGGCCGCTGCCGCGAAAATTTGCTAACAGCACACACGGCTGCACCGCAGCCGCCCGCAACGGTTCACGTGTTCGAACATTGCCACTCTGTTTACGAACCGCTGGAGTCGGTCGGCCAGGACGACTGGGTGTCATTCACATGCGGGAATTCCGAGGACTAGTTCGGCGACAAGCTATAAGAACAGTTGAGAAAACCGGTTGTTAATCCCCTGTTGAGCATTAACCTCGTGAGAGCCTACGCCGCACCGAGAGCACCGCAAATGCGGACGACACCAATGTTGCGCAGATTGGCGGATGATGCACAAAGCGGAAGTGCAGGTTACGAGGTGTTCCGCAACCTTCATTCCTGGGGGTAGAGTAGATATTTCGCCCTCAGCTTCCGGAATTTCATAAGCGGCGCCTGCCACAAGAATTCAATGCGCTTTGGATCCACATTGCTCCTGATATCGTCCAGCACCCAGCGTGCCCCGATCAGGGGCAGCGTTTCATCCAGCTCGAAGTTTTTAGGAAAAAGGTGGTAAAGGGCTGAGGCAAGCTCGACTCCAAGTTCCGGTGTGTCAAGAGCCTGCCGGTCCACCAGAAAGATCTGGACGCCGTGACATACCTGCCCTGCGTATTTGTTACTTCTGGGTGTAAAGTCCACGGGCAGGAACCGAACCCCCTGGATGTCGCGGGAATTCAAGTAGACCGCCAGCCATTTCCCGTTGATCCATGGCGCTCCCAGGAGTTCAAAGGGCGTATCCGTACCGCGACCGACGCTGACGTTTGCTCCCTCGACCATGGCCACTCCAGGATAAAGGATTGCCTCCGTCAGCGACCGAAGGTTGGGCGACGGGTTTATCCATTTCAGCCCCGTTTCGTCGTACCAGTCAGTTCGCTCCCAGCCCTGCATCTTGATTACGTGCAGATTGACGCCGAGGTGCTCTTCGCCGTTGTACATCTCGGCCAGTTCCCCAACTGTCATCCCATATCGAATCGGCAAGGGGAAATAACCGACAAACGACCGCAAGTCCGAATCCAGAATCGGGCCTTCGACAATGGAGCCGCCCAGGGGATCGGGGCGGTCCAGGACAAAAAACTCGAGATGGTCTTTGGATGCCGCCTCCATCGCGTAGCCCAGGGTTGTGATGAAAGTGTAAAACCGGACGCCTGCAGCCTGAATGTCAAAGACCAGGGCATCCAGGCCCTTCAGCATCTGGGCAGTGGGTCGACGGGTCTTGCCATACAGGCTAAAAACGGGCAAACCGGTCGCAGGGTCGACAGTGGAAGCCACAGTGGTATCCGCTTTGCCCCACAGGCCATGCTCCGGGCTGAAAATCGCCTTGAGTTTTACCCCGGGCGCATGATCAAGCAGGTCGATGGTCCGCCGCCCCTCGGAATCCACCCCAGTCTCATTGGTGATCAGGCCGACGCGCAGGCCCCTCAGCGGTGCAAAATGTTCCCGCTCCAGGACGTCGATTCCGGTTCGGACGTCTCCGTTTCGCAATCCGCTGATCCGATAACTGCGCATCAGATCGTAGTAGCCAGTAAGAGACTTGTGCGAATTCAAAATTTCCTGATCGGAGACCGGGCCGAGCGCGTTCGCCACAGCAGTGGCAATCCTCGATCGAAGACTGATCACGTCTCCCGTCCCATTTGGATACAACCGGCTGGCCAGAAAAATAATGTAGGTGTGGGTCACAGGGTCAATCCAGAGCGAGGGCCCTGTGTACCCCGTGTGGCCGAAAGACCCGACGGGAAAGAGCTCGCCTCGATTTGAAGAAAAGGGGGAAGCAATGTCCCAGCCGAGCCCGCGCACCGCCATCTCGTCGGGCGGCGATTGCGGCGTTGTCATCTTTTCCACGGTCAGGGGATTCAGAATACGCACTCCATGGTAGCTTCCCCCATTCAGCAGCATCTGGCAAAAAATCGATAGGTCTCTGGCATCCGAGAACAGGCCCGCATGTCCTGCCACGCCACCCATGCGGCGGGCAGTAGGATCCTGAACGATGCCCCATAGGATAGGGCCAGTGGTTCCGAACTGGTGCTCAGTGGGCGCAATGCGGTATCGCAAAGAGGCCGGAGGAAGAAACATGGTGCTTCTCATTCCCAAGGGTCTGAAAATGTGCCGCTCACAATACACATTCAGCGGCTCCCCGGAAATCCGGCGAACCAGCTCTCCCAAGATTTCATAGTTAATGTCACTGTAAAGAAAACGCGTCCCTGGAGGCAGAATGGGGGCAGTATCGATAATCATCTGCATCGCCGTGTCATACCCTGACCAGTCATAACTCAAGTCCAGATCCGGAGGGAGGCCGGAATAGTGCGTCATCAATTCGCGGATAGTAATGTTTTGCTTCCCGTGGACCCCGAACTGCGGCCAATAATCGGAGACAGGGTCGTCGAGCCTGATCTTTCCTTCCTGGAAAAGCTGCATGATGGCGGTTGTGGTGGCGATGACCTTGGTGCAGGATGCCATATCAAAAATCGTATCCATCCGCATGGGCCGCTTTCTGGGAAATAGACGGCGATAACCGATCGCCAGATGGTATACGACCTTTCCGTCATGCCCCACCACGATCACCGCCCCGGGGAGTTCGTCCTGCTGGATGGCCTTTTCCACTTCGCCCGGCAACTGTCTGAGGTGTGCGGCGATAGTCCCTGAACCATAAGGAGATACATAGGAGCGGCCTTCCGCAGCCCCAACCATGGGGCTGACGGCGGCCATTATGATTGCCAGAATGAGTGACTGAAACAGCCGAGACATGCTTAAGGGAACCCCCTCACCGATTTATTTATGAGTGCACAGCATTTTGCTATACACTCATGGGTTTGTGTCAACCAAACTTTGAATCCGACGGAAAAAGATGCTGGCCGCGTTAATGCCATGCACGCTTTCCTAACCGCACCTTAATTCCTGGCGCGGCTTACACGCCGAGTTTCGAATTGGTAAACTGTTAATTGGACTTCCTGGATGCCTGCAGGCCGCCCGAATGAAACGACAATTGCCAGAACGGGTTACCGAAAGAACAAACCCTGCCGCGAGCTTCATCGATACACGGAATACGCGGGAAATCCTTTCCCTGATGAATCGCGAGGACCAAAAGGTTGCGCTTGCTGTCAAGAAGGCCATTCCACAGATTACTCGCGCTGTTGACATTGCGGCAAGTACCCTGGCCGATGGCGGCCGGCTGATTTACATGGGCGCCGGGACGAGCGGCCGACTCGGCGTGCTTGACGCAGTGGAATGCCAGCCGACATTTGATGCCGACAACGTGTTGGCCGTCCTGGCGGGAGGCCCGAAGTCAATGTTCGGGTCGGCAGAAAACGCCGAAGACAGCCGCGACACCGCGCGAAAGGATCTGCAGCGCATCAGGCTGAATAAGAAAGATGTTTTGGTTGGACTTGCGGTAAGCGGACGGACGCCTTATACGCTCGAAGGGTTGCGGTACGCAAAACGAAGGGGTGCCGTTACCGTTGGAGTGACGGCGAATCCGGATTCTCCGATGAAAGGGCTGGTAGACATTGAAATCGCCGTAGACGTGGGCCCGGAGATCGTTGCCGGCTCGAGCCGCCTTAAAGCCGGGACAGCCCAGAAGCTTGTTCTCAACATGCTTTCTACTGCCACAATGGTCAGGCTGGGACGCGTTTTCTCGGGCTTCATGATCCGTGTGCAAATGAAGAATCAGAAACTCCGCGAACGCGGCCGCTCGATCCTGGCTAAGGCCACGGGGCTTGACGCTGTGTCTGCCGACCGCGCGCTTTCAGCTTCCGGGTCAAATCTTCCCGCCGCCTTATTGATGATCTGGAAGGATGTTTCCAGGAAAGAGGCCCTGCGCATTCTCAAGCAAGAACCCAACACAGCGCTTGTGCTGCGCCAGGCGAAAGCTGAGCATCTCAAGAAACAATTCCGGCCCAGGCGCCGACGAACGTCCCGGGGTAAGCCATGAAAGGCGTCAAAGCCATTATTGCGGGTACTATTTACACTCCGGCTCAAGAGATCCGCGACGGAGTGATACTGATCGAGGGGCACCGGATCGCAAAGGTGGGCTCTCGCGATCAAGTCAAAATCCCGGCTGGTGCGACAGTCATCGACAACCAGAACAGAACGGTTGTCCCGGGATTTATCGACATCCACATCCACGGGGCCGTGGGCCATGACCTGATGGAAGCTTCTCCTGAAGCCGTGGCGGCAATTGGGAAATACCTTGCTCGCCACGGAACGACTTCCTACGCAGCCACCACCGTGTCGGCAAGCCTGGAAACGACGTTGAATGCCGTGAAAGGATTGGGCGAAATCATACACACCTCCATCAGTTCGCGCGTCGGCTCCGACAAGATTACAGGCGCCCAGCCGGTGGGTATCCACCTTGAGGGCCCTTTTCTAAGCATTAAGAAGCGGGGCGCACATCCCGCCTCGCAGATCCAGAAGCCTTCCACCGAACTGCTGGCCAGGTTCCTGGACGCTGCGGGCGGCACCGTGCGCATTTTGACTCTGGCGCCGGAACTCGAGGGAGCACTCACAGTCCTGGAATTTGCGCGGAGCAAAGGATTGGAAGTGGGGATTGGGCACTCCAATGCGACCTATGAAGAGGCAAGAAGCGCGATCGATGCCGGAGCAACCCATGCCGTCCATTGCTTTAACGCCATGCGCCCTTTCGCGCACCGCGACTCCGGTATCATCGGGGCCGTGCTAACCGATGACCGCGTCAGCGCGGAGTTGATATGCGACGGGATTCACGTGGAACCGGCCGCCATTCGCCTGCTGCTAAGATCCAAAGGGGTCGAGCGCTTGATCCTGGTGAGCGACAGCTTGAGCGGAGCCGGAATGCCAGACGGCAATTATCGGCTCGGAAACTTTACCGTGCACGTTGTGGGGGGTGTCTGCAAAACAGTCGAAGAGAAGCTGGCCGGCAGTACGGTCACTCTTGATGCCGCTTTGCGCAACCTCTCTGCCTATACGGGTCTCAGCTACAGGGAGTGCCTGCGATGCGTGACAACGAATCCTTCCAGGATCCTGGGCCTCGAAAAACGAAAAGGCATCATTGCCCCGCGGGCAGACGCCGACCTGGCGATCCTTGATCAGGAGTTTTATGTCACCCAGACCTACGTGAGAGGCCGGGCCGTTCTTTAGGCCTTGAGTGAATCGCGGTGGACTGCGGGTAAATCATATGGACAAGTTTCTAATTACAGGTGGGAAGCCTCTTGAGGGTCGCGTAACCATCAGCGGCGCAAAAAATGCCGCCCTCCCGGCCATGGCCGCGGCGCTTCTGACGCCAGAGCGCGTTGTCCTCCGCAATGTGCCAAGAGTTCGCGACATTGGGACGATGCGCAGCCTGCTGGATGAACTTGGCGTCGACTCCTCGGTCACGCATGAGGAGCACGGCAATCGGCTCGAAATTGAGGCTCTCAGGTTGTTGAACCCAATGGCTCCTTACGAACTTGTAAAGCAGATGCGCGCCTCTATCCTGGTTTTAGGGCCTCTGGTGGCGCGATTTGGACATGCGCGCGTCTCTTTGCCTGGCGGGTGCGCTATCGGCGCACGTCCTGTCAATCTGCACATCAGCGGACTGGAGAAACTGGGCGCAGCCATTCAAATTCAACACGGGTATATCGAGGCTCGCGCCGAAAGGCTCAAGGGCGCTTCCTTCAGCTTCGATGTCGTTTCCGTAACTGGAACTGAAAACCTGATGATGGCAGCCTCGCTCGGGGACGGTGAAACCGTTCTGGAAAATGCCGCTCGGGAACCCGAGATTGTCAACCTCGCTGAATTGTTGATCAAGATGGGCGCGAACATCAAAGGGGCGGGTAGCGACGAGATCCGCATTCGCGGAGTGAGCCGACTGCATGGGGCCGATCACACCATCATACCTGACCGGATAGAGGCTGGAACTTTTCTGGTTGCCGCTGCTATTACCGGCGGGCACCTTCTGCTTGATCAAATTAACCCTTCCCACCTTACCGCCGTCGTTAGCAAACTCTCTGAGAGCGGAGCGAATGTTAAAGAAGCAGGACCAGGCCAAATGGAGGTTTCAGCGGGAAAACCCATCCGGTCTATTGACGTTACGACAAAGGAATATCCAGGCTTCGCTACCGATATGCAGGCGCAATATATGGCATTGATGACGCAGGCCGAGGGTTCATCCGTCATCACCGAAACGATTTTTGAGAATCGCTTCCTCCACGCACTGGAACTGCTGCGAATGGGCGCTGACATCGTCGTCAATGGCCGCCGCGCAGTCGTACGGGGCAAAACACCTCTCAGCGGCGCGAAGGTACAGGCTTCCGACCTGCGAGCGAGCGCGTCCCTGGTCCTTGCCGGACTTGCCGCCGAAGGCGACACCTTAATTGATCGTGTATACCACATCGATCGGGGATATGAGCGGATCGAGGAAAAATTGAGCCGCCTTGGAGCCAAGATACGGCGCGTGTTCGCATAATCTTTGCATTCTGCACCGTCACCCCCTTTACCCGAAACCTAAAGCTGCAATTGCGGCTGTACACGCAGTCCCGATGCACCCAGAAACCTGCACCAACAACGCGATGCCGTGACACACCGCTCCGCGCCGTGGCGGGATCGAACTCCTGAAGCGACGCTCAGAATCATTCTTATCGATCGCGATTTCCACCGTCAAAAGCAAAGCGGGCGACAGCCGTTTCTGGCCATCGCCCCCCTTCTTTCTGTGAACTTTTCCTCCGCTTGCCGGCTTTCCGCTACGGGCAGGTATAACCGCTCGGTGGTGTATACGGACTCGGCGTCACCGTCGGGTTCAGATTGTTCAGCGCGCATCCCGCCGCATTGGCCGCTGCTCCCGCCGCGTTCGCCGCCGCCGTCGCATTGTTTGCCGCCGTCGTCGCGTTGTTCGCCGCCGTCTTCGCACCATTCGCCCGCGACAGCCCAATGCCCGCC
>JBJKQK010000087.1:0-10771 GCA_046705285.1 Terriglobia bacterium | reverse complement strand
CATGGAATTCCGGTGTATAATTCCACTTAGCGCAGAGCAGTCCTGCGATTTTCGGGAACCGAGGAAGAAGATGAAGAGCGACATGCGCCGGTACGTGCTTGTACTGGCCATCGCCGTAGCGCTGGGCGTCGGCATTGCAATTGGCACGCTGATTTCCCATTCTGCGCGGGCGGCGCGCTCCTCGGATGCAGCCGATCCCCAACCTCTGGCAGCACCTTCTCCCATAACCCTTTCAGATTCTTTTTCCCGCATTGCCGCGGAAGTTGAGCCGGCAGTCGTAAATATCAACACGGAAACAACGGTTCACATCTCCGGGCGAGGCTTTGGATCTCGAGGTGAAGTGCCCTTTGACGACTTCTTTAATCACTTCTTTCAATTTGGAAAGCCCGGGGCTCCTTCAGACCAGTTCCAGCGAAGGACCTTGGGGTCTGGCATCATCCTTGACCCGCGTGGTTATGTGCTCACCAACTATCATGTGGTTATGCAGACCAGCAGCGACAAACCGGTGGACCGTATCGAGGTCTATCTGCACGGGGATGACGGAACCAAGTACCCGGCAACGATCATAGGAGCCGACAAATGGACGGACCTGGCTGTAATAAAGATCGGCGCTGGCCGGCCGCTTACGGCAGCACAGTTTGGCGATTCGTCCTCGGTGAAGGTTGGTGACTGGGTGCTGGCCATTGGCAGCCCCTTTGGACTTGAATCAACGGTGACGGCGGGCATCATCAGCGCCAAGGGACGGGATATTGAGCCCGGCATGCAGGGCCAGTTCAAGCGCTTCATTCAGACGGACGCCGCGATTAATCCCGGCAATAGCGGAGGCCCGCTAGTGAACATGGCTGGCCAGGTGATCGGAATCAACACGGCGATTGCTACGGATCAGGGATCGAATGATGGCATCGGTTTTGCCATTCCCTCCAACACCGCCCGGGTGATCTATAACTCTCTGGTTACCTCGGGACGGGTGCGGCGCGGCGCCATAGGCGTTACGTTTCTTGATCAGAGCAATCCCGCGCTGCTGCGCAGCTTCGGAGCGGATCACGGGGTGGTTGTTAATAATGTTGAACCGGGAAGCCCAGCCGAGCGTGCAGGCATCAAGATGGGCGATGTGATTCTCGCCATCAATGGCCGCACAATCACCTCGGGCGACCAACTTGTTGAAATCGTTTCCCAGAGCCGAATTGGCAGCATGCTAAAGCTGGACATATTGCGCAAGGGGAAGCACCTGGTTACGTCAGTTGAAGTTGCTGACCGAAACAAGATTATCGCCGAGCAACAAGCCAACACTGCTCCGAACAATTACATCGCACCGGAAAGAGCGGGGGGATCGCTTGGAGTTGACGCTCGCAACCTCACGCCAGACGAAAGCTCGCAACTCATGAAAGCGCTGAATTTGCCGAAGCCGCAAGGCGTCATGATAACTCAAGTGGTTCCCGAAGGCTTTGCAGCAGAGCTAAGCGTTCGGACCGGTGACATTATCCTCAGCGTCAATCACCAGCCGGTTTCAAACATGGCTGATTTCCAAAAGCTTCAAACGACCCTTCGGTCGGGTCAGGACGTGCTTTTGCTGGTTGCGCGAAAGACAGGGCGCACGTTCACGACCATGTTCCTGGCCGACACTTTGCCCTGATGTGAAATAATGAACTTTACCTCAAAACGCCAGAATTGGATGCGATGGCTCGGCTTCGCGGCAGCCGCGGCCTTGTTCATCCCCGGCTTCTGCCTAGCTGCCCCGCAAAGCCACAAAGCGCGCAATGCTCGAAAGTCCACCGTCCATCGACGACGGCGGTATCACAGGCGCTATCATTATCAACGCTATCAAATCCGCCCCCATATTTCTCCCGAGAGGGTGCGGCAGATCCAGCAAGCCCTCGCCAGCGCGGGCTACTTCCACGAAAAACCGGACGGCATCTGGGGACCGGTAACGAGCGATGCAATGCGGCACTATCAGGAAGCAAACGGATTCACTCCAACGGGACTGCCGGAGGCAAAACCTCTCATGAAACTGGGCCTTGGACCACACCCCTTGCCCCCGGGGCTGAAATCGCCGCCCCCAACGGAAGCCGAAAACCACGGCGAAGGGGACGCCGACTCGTCGCCACCTTCATCACCAGCAAAGAAACCTTCGACGTCAAATCGCTAATCTGCATCTAAGACTCGGAAGTCAAGGTCACTTCAGTCTGTGGGGAAATTGGAGTGCCTCGGGCCAATGCGGAAGGTATGTGCCATAGGAATCGAGACAAGGCAAATTGAATGTGGATTGAGTAAGGCCCGCGGAGGCGCGCGGCCGAAACTCATGAGATCACGCTGACTTGGGGATTGGATACTCAGCATTGGTCAAAACTTAAGACGGAGGTCTCCGAATGAAATTTCGCTTCCTCATCATCGGGATCCTGCTCGCCGGCATGGCTGCACCAGTATTCGCTGATTCCAGCCGCCAGCAGGACATTAGCCGAATACGCAACGCGCGATTTGCGTTTGAGGATATTATGAACGCACCAGACAGGAGCATCCCCCAGGAACTGTTGGAGTCAGCCAAATGCATTGCCATCATCCCCGGAGAAAAGCGGCTGGCCTTCATCTTTGGGGGCCGATACGGCAAGGGCCTGGTAACCTGCCGCAGCGCACATGGCTGGAGCGCTCCGGCATTCCTGATGCTTGGCGGAGGCAGCTTCGGATTTCAAATCGGCGGGTCGTCCACTGACATCATCATGATCTTCAGAAACCACGGCGGCATCGATCGCTTGCTAAGTGACAAATTCACGGTCGGCGCTGATGCCAGTGCAGCCGCCGGTCCGGTCGGGCGCAACGCCGCGGCCGCAACGGACGCTGAAATGCACGCGGAAATCCTTACCTACTCGAGAAGCCGTGGTGTTTTCGCCGGAGTCAGCCTGGATGGCGCCGTGGTGAAGCCTGACCGGAGCGGCGATCGTGCGCTCTATGGAGCCAATGTAACACACACTGCTATTCTGGACGGCCGTGTCGCCGTCCCGCCGGCGGCCCAGGGGCTAGTCGACGTCATCGCCCGTGATGCTCGCGAAGCACGAGGACATTGAAACCAGGCAGTTCCAACTTCTCAGTTGGGCTCACTCTTTTGCGGAGTTGGGTCTTGAGCAGGTGGGGGTCCATCGAGTTCACTGCGGTCACATCCCTTGCCATTTGAGTGGAATTGAGGGCTAGGGGCGTCACGTGTGAAATAAAGCCTTTGTCAGCCCGCGACAGTACCCTGCTGTCTGACGAAACGACCAAAGGGCTCTGGCGCCTTTTCTATCTGATTGCAGAGCAATGCGCTGGAACTCCAGGCCCCCGGAATCAAATTAAGACCGGGATGTGTTCTCAATCCATCAGCACAAGGGGTTCCTGTGGGACGAAATCCCTGAACTGCCAGGATGAGTGTCGGCTAACCTGAAGACTCTTCGGAAGTTGCGACACGTGTTATTGACACGCCGACGGCTGCCGTCTAGTATAGAGTAGAATAATTTTGGACTGGAGCGCGAGTGAGCGCTCCCACAATCTAAGGATGCGATCTGAACCCAACCTGCAAAAAAGGCGCCACGAGGTATTGTCTGCTGTTGTACGGCACTACATAGCAAACGGCCTGCCCGTGGGTTCAAAGACGGTGGCCTGCGAGATGATCGAGTCCTTGAGCCCGGCCACTATCCGTAATCTGATGTCGCAATTGGAGTCCGAGGGCTTTCTCGTGCAACCGCACACCTCGGCCGGTCGAATACCAACCGATAAAGCATACCGTTATTACGTGGACCGGCTGATGCAGCTGGTACACCCGACGCCTGCGTTAGCGAAATTCATTGATGAAAGCCTGAACAGCGATGATATTCTCGATGAGCAGTTGATGGCGAAGGCCTCGCATGTGTTGGCAGAAGTCTCGAGCAACGTCGGGCTGGTGCTGGGGCCAGCGCTTGAAGAAAAGCTGTTGGAATACATCAAGTTCATTAAGCTTCCGGACCGGCGCATCCTGGTGGTCATTGTTTCAAGGCCGAACCGCGTTGAAAACAAGGTGTTGCGGCTGGACGAGGATATTAGCCAGGAAGAGCTCGACCGAAGCGCTGCCTATCTGAATGCGGAATTCCGTGGATGGTCGTTGAGGACGATCCGCCTTGAGATTTTTAAGAAGATCGAGGAAGCAAAGCAGGTTTTTGATCGCCTGCTGCAAAGCGTCGGCTGGCTTCTGATGGAAGGAGCACTCGGCCACAACGAATTGGGACCGTTGTTTGTGGAAGGCACAGCTCGCATTCTTGAACAGCCCGAGTTTGAGGACGTACGAGAAATCAAACAGTTGTTGCTTGCTTTCGAAGAGAAAGCAAAATTGATCAAGATATTGGGATCGTATCTGCAGTCCTCGAGCGCGGGGGTTAAAATCGTAATCGGGAGAGAGAATCCCGCAAATGAGATGCGGCATTGCGCTCTGGTAATGGCACCATTAGTTTACAGGTCTCGTGTTGTGGGAGCTCTGGGAGTGGTCGGTCCAACACGGATGGAATACGACCGCGCCGTGACAGCGGTTGACTATGTCGCCCACCTTTGCAACCGGTTATTGAGTGTCAATTGACGATTTTCTGCTGCACCTCCAAAACAACCAAGAGACCAAGTTGTCGAAGTTGGGTATGTGGCCGTATTTTCAAACAGGATAGAGCAACGAGCCTATGACAGACGAGAAGAAATTCGCGGAACAATCTGAATTGGCAAACGGTGGAACCGGGGAAAGGCCCGCAAAACCGGAGACTGGAGGTGGTGCTGATCTGCCTTCCGATCTGGCGGCCGCTTACCGGCAATTGCAGGCTGAGAAAAAGGAGCTGTTCGACCGCCTGGTTCGCAAGCAGGCCGAGCTTGAAAATGTGCGCAAGCGTGTAGAGCGGGAAAAGGAAGATTTCCTTCAGCACGCGACAATGAGTCTCATTCGCGCATTGCTTCCGACTCTGGACGGACTCGAACGTGGCCTCAAACACCGTGAAAAAGACGTTCCGGAGAAATTCTACCGGGGCATGGAACTGATCCATAAGGAATTGCTCGATGTGCTGAAAAGGGCAGGCCTGACGCCGGTCGAGAGCGAGGGAAAGATTTTTGATCCGCACGTGCACCAGGCTGTTGAAACCGTGGAAACAGGAAAACATCGAGACCAGGAAGTGGTCGAGGAACTCCAGCGAGGGTACAAACTCAAGCACCGTCTTCTGCGCCCGGCCATCGTAAAAGTAGCTGTCACCCCTTCGAAGGGGAGCGCCGCTCCTGCTGAGGAGCCCTCCCTGGAGAGAACGTCCGAGCCGGCTGAGGAATAAACCAAGACGAACCGTAGGATCCACGTGGACTTTCGGGGAAACAGGGATAACCAGAGCGAGCAGAAAGCCACCATGAGGATGGGTGAGTGAATCATAAACGGGACTATTACGAAGTATTGGGAGTCGGGCGAGGAGCTTCGGATCAGGAGATCAAAAGTGCTTATCGGCGGCTCGCTCTCCAGTATCATCCTGACCGAAACCCGGACAGCAAAGAAGAGTCGGAAGAGCGTTTTAAGGAAATCACGGAAGCATACAGCGTGCTGGCGGATGCCGACAAGCGGGCGGCCTACGACAGGTTCGGGTTTGCGGGCGTAGGCAGTGCAGGAGCCGGAGCACCCGACTTCTCGTCGACCATCTTCTCCGGCTTCGAGGATGTGTTCGGCAGCTTCTTCGACCTGGAAGACCTTTTCGGCCGCGGTCGCGGCCGGCAAGCCCGAGCCACCCGAGGCGCCGACCTTCGATATGAATTGGAATTATCATTCGTCGAGGCCGCATCCGGCCTCGATACAAAAATAAAAATTCCGCGTAGCGAGACTTGCACAAGCTGCCGCGGCAGCGGTTCGCGGAATGGTTCGCAACTGGCCAACTGTCCTGCATGCGGCGGACGCGGCCAGGTTCGGTACTCACAAGGTTTCTTCAGCATTTCCAGGACCTGTCCGCAGTGTGGCGGCATGGGCCAGGTGAATCGCAACCCTTGCCCCGATTGCGCTGGCGAAGGACGCGTGCGGCGCGAGAAAGTCCTGGGAATCAAGATCCCATCAGGAGTTGATGACGGCACGCGGTTGCGAATTTCGGGCGAAGGTGAGGCAGGGCGACATGGCGGGCCCCCCGGAGACCTTTACGTTGTTTTAAAGGTTCGGCCTCACGCCTACTTCGACCGCCGTGGCGACGATCTTTACGTCAAGATACCTCTTTCCATAACCCAAGCCGCCTTAGGAACTGAAATCAGAGTTCCCACATTGCATGGAACGCGGAAGATGAAGATTCCGGAGGGGACTCAGCCAGGAGCCTTGTTTCGCCTGCGGGGGCACGGCATGCCTGTTCTTAATGGGCGCGGACGGGGCGATCTTTATGTCTACGTTGAGGTCGTCGTTCCCTCGAGACTGACCCGTGAGCAACGGCAGACGCTGGAATCGCTCGCACCTTCAGTCCAGGTTGAAAACAAGCCCGTCGAACGCACTTCCAGTGAAAAAGTGAAAGATATCTTCGGTTGATCGGTTAAGAAGCCCCGCCAAAATTTCAAAGCAGACACCGGCGCTTGCTGCCGGGAAGACCTAACCATGGCCCAGTTTCCCGTCCCAGGGTTCCGGTCGCGATCATGTCCGTTGCCCTATCACATCCGCTACCAGAAATGGGGGAAATGGATTCTACGGCGTTCGGAACTTGCGAGCATTGATGGACTGTGGCCCCCCAACCAGCAAAAGCCGATTGTGACCATTCCGCCGTTGAACCCGGGGTTTGGCTCCTGAAGTCCGGCATTGGACATGTGGAAGTAATGATATTCAAAAACCACGGCGTGCTGAGGCTTAATGAAGTATTGAAAACCTACGCCCCCTTGTGACAAGAACTGCGTATTTCCCGTGAGTTCGGGCGCCCTCGAGTCGATTGTCGTATGAACGGGTCCTGAGCCGGCGTCGAAGAATGGCACAACACGGCCCATTGGCGGGAGGCCAAATTGGAGGAGCAGGGAAGTGCCGAATATCTCTCCGCCAGGATGAAAAGAACCGCCCAGGATCCCCGCTCCAACCAGCTCAAAGCGTCTGATCGGCAGCCTCGAATGTGGAGAATTCCAGGCAATCATTCCGATCTCCGGCTCAGCCATGACCATGTCGATGTGTGAAATGTCGTGGGGGATGCTGTTTTCGAGTCCATAGGCCAATTGGAAACCGTAGGTCAGCCGGCCTTGCGCCGCCCAAAACGGTTCCGGTGCTGGGCGAAAGGGTTGTACGCTTACCTCAGAAGTCTCCGCCGAGGGACTGGGATTGCCCCCGCAATACGCAGGTATGGCCCTTACGATGCAGATTGCCATGCAAATCGCAAGAGCTGATATTTTCCTCATCCCGAGATTGCAACTCTTCCTGTCAAACTGAAGATGTTATCTTAGCAGTCTTTCGCAAATCGGTGCCAAAAAGAGCAATTTCCCCTTCCAGGAATCGTGTTGTTGATTGTATTCCGGCGATCCTGGCCGAGTGTCGAGACGCGTCATGAATCGGATGAAGGCGCAGGTAGCGGCGCCAGCCAGCAACGAAGAATCGTCCAGAGAATTCGTGTTCCGGCTCGAAGACTGCCCAGGATCGTTCCTGAGATTTTGGAACGGCCATGTAAACGCCGCCTGTAGTTGACAGGAAGTTCACAGACGCGAAAGTGAAGCTGTGCGGCTCTGGCCTGCATCTCGACATTCCATCCAAACGTCCGATCCTGCAGGTTCAAGCGATTCAATGAGTCGCGGCGGAGAATGCGCAGAGGCCCAAGGTCGGAAAAACGAACGCCCCACGCCAGAGTGATGAGGCAAACGGAAAGCCAGTTTCCGAAGCGCTGTATTGCCGTAAGTGAGCCCGGCTCAGGATTGCCAAGTACGCGCGAACCCACCACCATGTCCCACTTGTCCTCTTCAAAGCAGCGCACCACGGCGGAGAGGTCTTCCGGGTCATCTGAAAGGTCTGCGTCCATGAAAGCGATTGCCGTAATTGATGGTTGAAGTTTCCGGATACCGCTGTAACAGGCCTGTCCGTACCCACGCCGGGCTTCAAAAACCACTTCCGTGCCGGCGGCAGCGGCGACACTGGCGGTCGAATCCTCGCTTCCATTATCTACCACGATAATCTGTGAAAATATCCCGCTTGGCACGCGTTACAGCAGAACAGCAACGTTTTCTGCTTCATTCAGGGCTGGAATAATGAGGGCGTAAATATGGCGCATGGGAACGGAACGTCCGAAACCGATATTTTACCATCGCGGATCGAGGTGGAGGCTGCCGCTTTACGTGATGTCTGGAATCAAGGGAGAGATTTGTGGTGTATAATTTAGTTTATCAAGCGATGCAGGAAAGGAACATCCCAGACAGCACTTTTCCTCCCGTGTCAAAGGCTCATTCTCGCAAGAGGAAGGGTTTTTTTGAAAGCCGTTACTGGCTGCGGGACATGATTCTTTCGGTATTGCTGGCCTTTACGATTATCTTTTTTCTTTACCAGCCTGTGCAGGTCGAAGGTACAAGCATGATTCCTTCGCTGCAAAATCATGAACGGGTTATGGTCAGCAGACTTGATTACGACATTGAGCCCATTCATCGCGGCGACATTATTGTTTTTCATTACCCCCGGGACCCTGCGGAGGTGTTTATCAAGAGGGTAATCGGGCTGCCCGGCGATTGGGTCGGCATAAAAGACGGGCAGGTTTATGTGAATGGCAAGCGGCTGAAGAGGCAGTACGTTCCCAAGGCTTATCTTGGCGACGAAACGTGTGCTGCCGTCCATGTGCCCCCGAACCACTATTATGTGTTGGGAGATCACCGTGATTTGTCAAATGACAGCCGGGATTGGGGGACGGTTGCCAGGGGGTACATTTACGGGAAGGCGGTTTTTGCGTATTGGCCTCTCGGTGACATGGGCTCTCTGCATTAGGTAACAAGTTGCCCTGGGCTGGCTGGAAAGATCTTCGCGACTCTGGCTTCGTCATCCAGAACTGTTTTGGCATTAGTTTTATAAAGCGTATCCGGGCACCAAGGAACGTTTAGCTCGCAGCTCAGATCAGGCCCCGGCCCGGACCGGGCGGAGAAGCAATGCAGGCAATTCTTGCTTTAGAGGATGGAAGGGTTTTTCGCGGTCGCGGTTATGGAGCCTCCGGCGAGCGCTCTGGCGAGGTTGTGTTTAACACATCGCTTTCCGGATACCAGGAGATCCTCACAGATCCTTCCTATGCCGGCCAGATTGTCTGCCTGACCTATCCGCACATCGGCAACTATGGCACCAACCCCCTGGACTCTGAGTCATCCTCGCCCTTTGCGGAAGGGCTGGTGGTGCGAGAACTGTCCCAGCTTGCAAGCAATTGGCGGTCGGTCGAATCGACTTCCGAGTTCCTCGCGAATTTCGGGCTGCCAGTCATCTCCGATATCGACACACGTGCATTGGTGCGGCACATCCGCACTCATGGCAGCATGCGCGCCGTGCTATCGACGGAAGATTTTGATGAGCAGAGCCTGTTGCGCAAGGTGAAGGCTGCACCGGGGATTGTCGGGTCGGACCTTGCCAGCCGGGTAACAGCTTCTGCCCGTTACGATTGGAGTGAGCCTTCCACGGATATCTATCATGCCGAAGCCCCTGCGGAAGGCAAACTTCGCTACTTTGTTGTGGCCTATGACTTTGGCATCAAGCACAATATCCTGCGACGACTGGTTGATGCCGGCTGCAGAGTAACTGTTGTTCCCGCTGAGACGCCGGCCGCGGAGGTCCTGGCCCTGAAGCCGGATGGCGTGTTCTTGTCCAACGGCCCAGGTGATCCCGAACCCGTAGAATATGCGGTGCACAGCATCCGGGAAATGATGGGCCGTGTGCCGATTTTCGGGATATGCCTCGGCCATCAGCTCACAGGCCTTGCGCTGGGGGGCAAGACCTATAAGCTGAAGTTTGGCCATCACGGCGGCAACCATCCGGTTCTGAACCTTGAGACCAATAAAGTGGAGATTACGGCCCACAATCACGGATTTGCAGTCGATCCTGACTCGCTCAAAGTGAGCGAAGTGGTCCTGACGCACCGCAATTTGAATGACAACACGCTCGAGGGTCTGCGGCACCGGTCAATGCCCTTGTTCAGCGTGCAGTATCATCCAGAGGCGTCGCCCGGCCCGCACGACTCGGCGTACCTGTTCGAACAGTTTGTGAAGACGATGGAAGAGTTCAAGACTAAACAAGGCGGCGATTCCAGGCGGAGGTGAAGATGAGACTTGACGACATCGATCGTTGGATAAATCAAATTACGGATGTGATAGACAACCCGGGCGCAAAACTGAAGAAGAGTGCGAATCTCGATCTGGTCATGGGCAAAAAGCTTAGCCGGCTGGTCGGCAAGGTTGATAAACTCGCTGACGTTGCTACTGGCACTGTGCGAAAGTTTGACCGTCTTGCCGACAAGGTTGACGGGCTCGCTGACGTCGCAAGCGGCACTGAACAAAAGCTCGACCGGGTGGCTGACAAAGTCGATAAGCTCGCTGATGCTGCTACCGGCACTGGACAAAAGTTGGAGCGTCTGGCGGAACTTTCCACATCCACGGAACAGAAAAATGGCAAGGTGGCAGAGGTTTCGTCGTCTTCCAATCAGGAACGGGACCGCTTGGCTAAGACGCCCCCGCGGCGCGAGGGGCAATAACAAGTGCTGAGGGTGACGCTGAAGCCGTCCCCTGACACAACGGGCTACCAACAGAGTAAAATGGTTGATTCGGAATTCCCAATTCATCATTCATAATTGATTTCATGCCCAAA
>JBJKQK010000086.1:0-23852 GCA_046705285.1 Terriglobia bacterium | reverse complement strand
CGCCCGTTGCCCGCGAAATACTCCCAGGCATTTTCACCGTCCAGAATGATCGAAATCACCCTGGAGCCGTCGCCCGCACGCCGGCCGGCGGCACGGATGCGCTGGTGAAGGTCATGGGCAGCAGCTTGAGGCGGCATGTTGGCGTACACGAATCCGATCAGGTCCGACAGGTAGTGGTCGCGGAAAAAGACCGAAATATGCTTATCGCCTGTATTAAAGCGATAAGGCCGGTAAAGTTCATGCGCCCCTTGAAGTGTGCCGTCAGGGTGGCGAATGAATCCAATCTGCAACGATCTTCCGAGGATGCCTTCGTCAGTTGCTGTCCAGGTGAAGCCCTCCTCCGCGGCCAGCCGCAGGACCTGCTCTGAAACACTGCCTTCACTTGGCCACAATCCGTTTGGGCGCCGGCCAAAAACCTCCGTGTGCAGCCTGACGGCGGCCCTTAGTTGGTCGACGGCATCTTCAGGGTGCCGGTACTGGCGCCGCGGCAATCGAACGCCTGGATGAGACTCCAGGGCAATGTTGGTGTCACAGAGCAACGGTAGAATGGGATGGTAGAATGGCGAAGTGGAAAGCTCGATTTGCCCGCGCTCTGCGGCGCTCCGATATTCTTCAAGTATTGCACTAAATATTGCAGCTTCCTTCTTGCGAATAAGCAGCTTGTCTTCCTCACGAAATCCACGCCCCCTCCTGACCAGATCACGAATGCTCTCATCGGAAGAAAGGTAGATCTCGTCAAACCAGGCAAGCTGGGACAGGACTTGAAGATCAAGAAGATCACGCGCACTCCAGTAACGTGCTGCCGCCATGGAATCGCCTGAGTGGGCTTTGTCGTAAAGCTCCCGCAGCCGCGGAAAGCGATTCACAAGATTCCTTAAGTTCATTTGGAAGGAGAACCCGATCAGTTTTTCGCGCTCGTCGGCGGATAATTTTTCCGCGGGCTTGAAAGCCAGCTCGAAAGCTTGCTCGCGCACATCATCTCGGGCATACTCTTGAAGTTGGGAGACCAGTGATGGTACAAGGTTGAAGGTCGCGTGAAATTCAGGAAATTCTTCAAGAATGGCAACCATTCCGTAGTAGTCCTTCAGGGCATGAAGCCGCACCCAGGGCATGGCGTAAACGCCCTCCGCCAGATCCTTGTAAAAGGGCTGGTGCATGTGCCAGAGCAGCATGAGATAGGTTTTTGGGGCTACCATCGTCGGATGCCCACCCTTCCGGCCACCAATCGCCGCCGGCCCGGATGCGGGAGGTTGCTATTCGCGGAATTTGAGCCTCTTGTGAGGCACCTTGCAGTGGAATTGGCTGGGGAAATCAGATGAAGATACTGACGCGCTACATCTTTAAGGAGGTCGTCAGCCACTGTTTGCTTGGCTTGCTGGTTTTTACCTTTGTTCTCTATGTTCGGCCTCTCAGCCATGTGCTTGAACTCGTGGCTCGCCGAGATCTTCCCGCTGGGGAAATCATCTCGCTCTTTCTGCTGCCTCTTCCCAGCATTCTTGTCATCACGATACCCATGGCCGTCCTGCTTGGCACCCTGATCGGTCTCAGCCGGATGGCGGCCGACAGCGAGACGATTGCCATTCGAGCCGCCGGCATCAGCAAGTGGCAATTTGTGCGCCCAGTCTTGATCTTTGCAGCTCTGGGTTGGATGCTGGCCTCCTGGATGAGCCTGTTTGTTGCTCCGAGTGCCATCCGCAGGCTGGAGCAATCGCAAGCCAGACTGGCCGCTGCCCAAGCCGATTACGAGATCAAGCCTCGCGTCTTCATCGAGCAATTTCCCCACCTCCTTTTATATCTGAAAGACGTCACAAGTTCCGGCGCCAAGTGGCGGGGAGTCTTTATCGTAGACCGCAGCCAGCGCAATGAAGTGAAAGTTACGTTAGCGAAAACGGGACGCCTTGTCAATGAGGATGATTCCGGCCGGATGATGCTCCTGCTTGACGACGGCGCGACGCACGAATTCGACCCGCGGCATCGCCAGCAATACTCCGTCATCTCCTTTCAGAATACGGAAATCCCCATCATCGAACACGGAGCCACGGCTTCCCAGCACCTTTCGCCTTCCATGCTTTCTCCTCTTACTCTTCTGAGCAACTTGCACACACGCAGCGGCAGCCGCGCTGCTCTGGTGGAGATCAACTACCGCCTGGCTCTGCCCGTCGCCTGCCTGGTTCTGGCTCTGGTGGCCGTGCCGATCGGACTGATATCGCGGAAGGGAGGCAAGGCCTTCGGCCTGATGCTGAGCATTTCCCTCGTGTTTATCTATTACATGCTGATGGCGTCCGGCCTGAATCTCGCCAAAGAGGGGCGGCTGAACCCGATCATCGGCTTATGGATGGCGAATGTTGTGTTTGCCATAGCCGGACTGCTGATGTTGCGCCGGAGCAGCCGCGTACGAACAGGTGTGGATTTCCTTCACGGAAGCTTTGAAGGCATCGGCCGCCGCCTTGAACTGATCCACTTGAGAAGGCACGCGCAAACCGCTCAATCTGGCGCTTCAAAGCGGAGAAAATTCGGAGGCAGGCTGTTTCAGATTCTTGACCTGTATGTGCTGCGTAGCTGGCTGTTTTATCTGGTCATCCTGCTGGTCACCTTTACCGGCATATATATGATCTTCGACTTCTTCCAGATTCTGGGGGATGTCGTCCGTCACCAGATCGCCGCCCGCATTGTTCTGGAGTATTACTGGTACCTCGCGCCGCAGGTCATCTACTTGATGCTCCCACTCAGTATCCTGGTGGCAACCCTTGTCAGCTTCGGACTTCTAAGCAAGTCAAACGAAATCACCGCCATCAAATCCGCAGGAATCAGCCTGTACAGAATCGCCGTTCCAATTCTGATCGCCGCAGGATTGTTCAGTGGAGGCATGTTCCTGTTGGGAAATGATTATCTGCCTGAAACCAACCAGCAGCAGGACGCCTTGCGGAACCAGATCAAAGGCAAACCGGCCCAGACCATGTACCGTCCTGACCGCCAGTGGATTTCCGGCAAGTCCAACAAGATATATAACTACCGCTTTTTCGATCCTGATCAGAACATCTTCGCCAACCTCGCCGTTTTTGAAATCGACCCCAGCTCCTTTAGTCTTGAGAGACGCATCTATGCGGCCAGAGCTTTCTGGGAACCACATATTCGTCAGTGGGTGCTCGAAGACGGGTGGGTAAGGGATTTCTCAGGCGGCAAGGTTACGGATTACCAGCCGTTCTCAGTGCATATCTTCAACGAACTCGACGAACCCCCATCCTATTTCAAAAAGGAAGTTAAGCCCTCGGAGCAAATGAGCGTGATGGAGTTGCGCCAGTACATCCGGGGACTCCGGCAGAGTGGATTTGACGTGGTGCGGCTTTCGGTGGCCTTGTATCGGAAGTTTTCGTATCCCCTCATCGCTTTTGTCGTTACCCTGATCGCCATTCCCTTTTCCTTTTCAACAGGAAGTCGCGGGGCTCTGGCAGGCATTGCACTCAGCATTGTCATTGCCATCATTTATTGGTCCGTATCAAGCCTGTTTGAGGCGATGGGAAACCTGAGCCAGCTTCCTCCTGTGGTGGCCGCGTGGTCGCCTGATGTGCTGTTTGCCTTGGCGGGGATCTACCTTCTGATGCGGATCAGGACCTGATAGTCTCTCCCATTCGGACACCGTTGGCAATACAGCAAAGAGGCCTTTTCTCTGTAATCTTGGTCAGAAACTTCAAGTAAAAACTCAGAAGATGTCGGCGCGTCGACATTGACGAGCAAGCCAGCAGAAAAACAGCCAATAGGCCCACTCCCCGCAGGTTAAACCAACACTTTAGACTTTGTGCGCCACATTACTACTTTCCGAGGCCTTCATGCGATACTTTACGTTTCTTGCAGAGCGCGCTGCTTCTCGGCCGCGCGTGCCGACAGCCCTGCTTCGAGCTTCGTCCAGCCTGGTTCCATTGGACCTCCGCGCCATCGCGACTGCTATTTCTTCAACCCGTTCGAGTGTGCTGCAAACATCTTGCGCCGTAGTTCTGGGATTCATGGCAGCGAGCCGGAGCACTCTTCGGCCATCAAGCACCGCAGAGCTGATGTAAGCGAAGCCGCTTTCGTTCAACTCTTCCTTAATTGCCCAATGCAATCGGTCGGATGCGGCATCGCCGTCGTGGTTACGGAGTTTGAAGCACAAGATGTTGGAGTGCGGACGGTGAGCGGGTTCCAATACGCCAGAATGAGAACAATAGCGGTATGCGGCACGAGCAAGGTCACACGCATGCGTTGTCAGCGAATCCCAGACCTGCGCTCCGTAAGCGCGCCATACGACCCAGACCTTGAGTGCATCAAAGCGTTGCGAGCACGAGATCGTGACCTGGCCAATATCCGGCCAGCGACGCTTGATCCCGAATAGGTATGGCGCACGCTCGTTGAGGGGCCCGATGAGGCACGAGCCGTCGCGTACGAGCACGCCACCCGCGCTGAGCGGCATGAACATCATCTTATGTGGATCAAAAGTAATCGAGTCCGCAAGCGATATTCCCTTGAGGAGGCGGCGCAGACGCCTGCTGAACGCCAGACCAGCGCCATGAGCGGCATCGACGTGAAGCCAGGCCCGCTCCTTTCTGGCCGCGCAATGAAGCTGCACCAGATCGTCTATGCTTCCGGTAGGGGTGGAACCGGCTGTACCGATCAGAATGAATTTGCGAAAACCGGCGCGCCGTGCGGCCCTGAAAGCATCCGGCACTCGTGAAACGTCAGTGCGAAACTCCCGATCCAATGGGACCGTGAAGACGGCGTTGCTTCCCAGACCCAATATCGCAGCCGCTCTGGATACGGAATAGTGCGCCTGGGCGCCCGCAACCACCGCGATTCTGGCCTTGCCGGTCCTGGATGCTCCAGGCACGAGCGAGTCGCGGGCGGCGAGCAACGCCGTAAGGTTCCCAAAGGCCCCTCCCGGAACAAGAGAACCTTCAGCCTTCGGTGGGTAGCCGAAAAGGCGCTTGAATCTTGCCATTAAGTCGCGGTCTATGGCGGTGGCGATGGGCGACATCTCCCAAACCGCAAGACTCTGGTTGAGTGCGGCGACAACAGATTCCAGCAATGCAGCCACTGGAATCGGAGCCGCAACCTGTTGGGCAAGATATCGTGGGTGAGAGAGATTTAAGCTCGCTTCCTGGATGTCACGGACGACGGCGCCAAGGTTCGAGGCTGACACATGACGCCGCAGGATGTTCGCGGCAACCTTTGGCGCGCCAGGACGTCGCACATGGCCGTCGCGCGAAGCGAGAGCCGTCGTCGCAATCGCGGCAAACTGTTGAGCTAACCGATGGATTTGATCCCGATCCCACAGAGCCCGAATCACATCATCGTAGCCATCGGCTGCAGTCGGCATCTCTTCTCCCGGCAGGCGTTCGAGACTCCCGCAGAGGCAGAAAGTTCCTGCTATTCATCCTGTTCAGCGACCACCCGGCAGGCCTTGGCTGCGGCTCAGATCAAGAACACCGGTTCCAAGGAACCGGCGCCCTTGTCGAGTCACAAAGAGGAAGATCTGGCCATCTGCTCGCTGACCGCAAGTTAGAGTAAAACTTTAGGTCGGTCGTTCCAAGAGGCTGACCTCATGGAACCTTACGCCGTGGTATATGCCTCGGCAGGCTTGCCCTGCTTCTCGGCTTCGCGCACCGCAGCCTGTGCCGCCGCCAGCCTGGCGATAGGAACCCGGTACGGAGAGCAGCTCACATAATTCAGACCGGCTTCAGAACAGACCTGGATGGACGAGGGATCGCCGCCGTGCTCGCCGCAGATCCCAACCTTGAGGTTTTCGCGAGTTTTGCGACCTTCCGAGGTTCCAATCTTCAACAGGCGGCCAACCCGCTTCGGATCGAGCACCGCAAAGGGATCGGCCGGCCAGATCTTCTGCTTTACGTAAGCCTTAATGATCTTGCCACAATCATCCCTGGAGAGGCCGAAGGTGGTTTGCGTCAGGTCGTTGGTACCGAAACTAAAGAACTCTGCCTCGCCAGCAATCTCACCCGCAGAGAGCGCAGCGGCAGGCAACTCAATCATGGTTCCGACCAGATAATCAACGCGGATGCCTTTCTTTGTGAAGACTTCCTCGGCAACGCGGTTGACGATTTCCTTTTGCAGGGCCAGTTCGCGAACGTCACCGACCAGTGGAATCATAATTTCCGGCTTTGCTTCGATGCCACGTTTCTTGCATTCGATCGCAGCCTCAAAGATCGCCCGGGCCTGCATTTCAGTGATCTCCGGATACATGATTCCAAGTCGGCACCCGCGCAAACCCAGCATGGGATTGAATTCATGCAATCCTTCAACTACCGCCAGCATTTTCTTGAGCTGGCTAAGTTTAGGGCTTCTCTTCCCTTTTGCCTCGATCGTGGCGATCTGAACCATCAACTCCTCGCGCTTGGGGAGGAACTCATGCAGCGGGGGATCTAAAGTTCGAATCGTTACCGGCAAACCTTCCATCGCTTTGAAAAGGCCAAAGAAGTCCTTTCTCTGCATGGGAAGCAGTTTGGCCAGCGCAGCACGCCGCTCCTTCTGGTAGCGGGCAGCTTCCTTCTCATCCGCGGTGTCCTTGCATGCCATGATCATCCGCTGCACGTGAGGAAGCCGGTCTTCGGCAAAGAACATATGTTCCGTTCGGCACAACCCAATGCCCTCGGCCCCGAATCGCCGCGCCGCCAGGGCATCACGGGGGATGTCCGCGTTCGCACGAACGCCCAATCGTCGTGCTTCATCCGCCCAGCCCATGAAGGTGGCAAAGTCCCCGCTCGACGGGTCAGGCAAAATGGTTTCCGTCTTGCCAAGGATCACTCTTCCTGTTGAACCGTCCAGCGAAATCCAATCGCCTTCCTTGAGAATCATGTTGTTAATGCGCAACTGTTTCTTTTTCTCATCCACTTCTGCGGCACCGCAGCCCGCCACGCAGCATTTCCCCATTCCGCGGGTCACGACCGCGGCATGAGACGTCATGCCTCCCCGTGACGTCAGAATGCCAGCGGCAACCTCCATGCCGTGGATGTCGTCGGGAACGGTCTCAGCGCGGACCAGGATCACCGGGTGGTGCTTGCCCTGCTCCACAGCAGCCTCGGCAGTAAACACGATTCGTCCCACTGCAGCGCCTGGAGATGCCGGCAACCCATTTGCAATCACTTTCAAAGGCTTTGATTCATCAAGTATCGGATGAAGCAGTTGATTCAACTGGTCAGGCTCGACACGCATCAGAGCCTCGGTGGTAGTGATAATACCCTCCTCCACCAGGTCAACCGCGATTTTCACCGCGGCCTTGCCCGTCCGTTTGCCGGTACGGGTCTGCAGCATATAAAGCTTGCCTTCCTGAATGGTGAATTCAAAGTCTTGCACGTCCTTGTAATGGTGCTCCAACCGAGAGGTGATTTCCCGCAACTGATTGAAGACCTCGGGCATAATCTTTTGAAGTTCCGCGATGGGGACTGGCGTCCTAATCCCGGCCACCACGTCCTCCCCCTGGGCGTTCATGAGGAACTCGCCGTAGAACTTGTTTTCCCCGGTCGCCGGGTTTCGGGTGAATCCAACACCGGTTCCCGAAGTATCGCCCATGTTGCCAAACACCATGGTTTGAACGTTCACGGCAGTCCCGAGGCCATCGGGGATCTTGTTCATGCGCCGGTAGGTAATGGCTCGAGGATTATTCCAGGAACGAAAGACAGCCTCAATAGCCATCTTGAGCTGGACGCGTGGGTCCTGGGGGAAATCCTTGCCGGTTGCTTTCTGGATCACCTGCTTGTAACCCTCAATCACCTTCTTGAAATCGTCGGCCGTCAACTCAGTGTCAAGAGTGAACTTTCGCTTCTTCTTCTGGGCCGTCAGGATCTGCTCAAACTTGTCTTTTGAAATATCTAAAACCACGTTGCCGAACATCTGAATAAACCGGCGGTAACTGTCGTAGGCAAATCGTTCATTGTCTGCCTTGTGCGCGATGGCCCCAACAACCTGATCGTTCATGCCAAGGTTCAAAACTGTGTCCATCATCCCCGGCATCGAAAACTTGGCGCCGGACCGGACGGAAACGAGAAGGGGGTTCTCGGAATCGCCCAGTTTCTGACTCAGGAGTTTTTCAAGTCTCCCAAGGGCTTTGTCGGATTCTCCAAGCACAGCCTGCGGAACACTATTGCCGCCTTCAAAGTATGCACGGCAAGCTGACGTTGCAATCGTGAAACCCGGTGGAACCGGCAGCCCGGCATTGGTCATTTCAGCCAGGCCTGATCCTTTGCCACCCAGAACGTCTTTCATGGCTCCGTGGCCATCGGCTTTGCCGTCACCGAAAAAGTAGACGAATTTTTCCATAATTTCTGATCTCCTTGTGATTAAGTCTGCGGGCGGCTCTCGGCCGCCGAATTCTCAGAGTCCCACCAATCTTGCATGTTGCGCTGGCGGGCGCAATCCTCACCCGAAACGATGATTCATGGCTAGAGCCGCCATTGTCGGCGCGCCGACAAAAGCTCAAGTGATACTTTACATCTACGGCCTCGCCGGCTCAGCGCGCTACCGGCCTCAGATGCCTGAATTGGAGGAACTGCGCGCTTCAACCGCGATCTCGGAAAGTTCCGCAAGGCGGGTAAAGACGTCTCTGTTCAGCTGAACAAGCAGCCGGAGACGATTTTCCCGTACAGTCGGGTCCTCCGCCATCACCAGGACCTTGTCAAAAAAGAGATCCACGTGAGGGCGTATTCCAGCCATGGTTCGGAATGACGCGCCATAGTCGCCAACAGTCTCCAGGGATTTCAGCGAGTCCGTCAGACCTCTATAGGCATTGTACAATTCCCTTTCCGGACCTTCGCTCAGCAACCCGGAGTCCACCACGACCTCACTGTCCGCATGGTCAATGCCAGCCGACTTGGTCAGGATGTTCCGCGTCCGCTTGGCCGCAGATGCAAGCGCCAAAAAGTCTTCCGTATCACGAATCTGCTCAAGGGCTTGGGCGCGCGCCAGCGCAGCCGCCGGGACATTGATTCCCCTCGGAACATTCGGGCTCAGAACCGCGCGCACCGTGTCGTATCGAAGTCCGGCAACGTCGCGGAAATAGAACTCTAACCTCTCGCGGAGGAAACTCTGCACCCGCCGCCCCAGAGATCCGTCCTTCGGCACCTGAAGGCTCCCGCCGACAATCTTTACGGCCTCTTCGCCAGCCCTGGCCACATCGAGAGTCGCAAGAGATTCGATTGCGATTTTAACCATGCCGTTCCCTGCCCTGCGCAACCCGAACGGGTCGCTCGATCCCGTTGGCTCAAGCCCAACCGCAAACCCCGCCGCCACACTGTCGAGCCTGTCCACAAGCGCAACGATTGCGCCGACTTTACTGCGTGGGCACTCGGCACCAGCATTAACAGGCTTGTACTGGTCGTAGATGGCGTCCGCAACAATCTTTGGCTCGCCTTGGACGAGGGCATAGAGTCCGCCCACAACGCCCTGTAGTTCCGTGAATTCGCGGACCATCTGCGTGGTCAGGTCGCACTTGCACAAGCGGATAGCCCTTAATACATGCTCCCGGCCGGCCCCATCCAGCTCTCCCCCGCGCTCAAGGTCCGCGCAGATTCCACCTGCCATTGCGGCCATGCGTTCCACCTTATCGGCGTAACTTCCCAGGTCGGCCTGATACGTCACGCTCGCCAGCATCTCCTGCCGGTCGGTCAGAGGCACCCGCTGATCGGTCTTCCAGAAGAACTCCGCATCGGCAAATCGCGCGGTCAAAACTCGCTCGTGTCCTTCGCGAATGATCCCGGTGGAATCTCCATCACGATTCATGACGGTAACAAAATTCGGTTGCAGGCTTCCGGAACCATCTTCCACAGCGAAATACTTCTGATGGTCGCGCATTACGGTCACCAGAATTTCCCGTGGAAGGTGCAGAAATCGCCGGTCAAACCCTCCGAGGATTGGAGAAGGCCACTCGGTCGAATTGACAATCCATTCATGGAGGTCCTCATCCTGAACGACCTTCAGATTACGCTCCTCAAGTATCGCTTTAACTCCAGACCGGATGATTTCCGAACGTTTCCCGGGGTCCAGCTCAACCAGGTGTTCATGCAGCTTCGCAGTGTATTCCTCGAAACTCCTAACCGGAATCGCCTTGGAGCCAGTGATGCGATGCCCGAACGTCGACTTACGCGACGCCACTCCCGCAATCCCGAAAGGGATGACGCGAGCCTCTTCGCCTTCCGCCAGAATGGCCAGCAGCCACCGGATAGGACGAATAAATCGCGGACCCGTCTTCGACGTCCAGTACATGCTCTTCGGAAAACTGATTCCGAGAACGACTTCCGGAAGGGCTTCCGCCAAAATCGCGCGTGCAGGCCGCCCCCGCATACGTTTCCGAAGGCCGAGGTAAAGCCCCTTGGGAGTTTCAATCCGGATAAGACGTTTGACGCTGGTCGAGTTCCTTTCTGCAAAGCTTTCTGCTGCGCGAGTCGGCTTTCCCTCGCTGTCAAATGCCACCTTGACCGGGGGCCCGACAATCTCCTCAACGACGTTGGGTTGTCGAACCAAAACCTCGGGTACCCGGGCTACCAACCGCCGTGGCGTCGAATAAGTCTTGACGGGTTGTGCGTCCGCCGGCAGCAGGCGGAGATTTCGCAAGACCTCGGACAGCCTTTCGCCAAGACTGCGCTCAGCTCCCGCAACAAAACGTGCCGGAATCTCTTCAACCCCTACTTCAACTAGCAGTGGTTCAGTCTGCGGTTGTTGCTCAGCTGTCATGCGGATTCAACCTCTGCAACGGGTGCGGATTGTTCAAGGTAAATCTGAGCCACATCAGTGGCGATCTTTCGGATACGCGAAATCAGGGCCACGCGTTCTGTCACGCTGATAGCACCTCGCGCATCAAGGATATTAAACAGGTGGGAACACTTCAGGCAGAACTCATAAACCTTGCGTAGCGGAAATCGACCTGGCCTTTGGCCCTTGTCAGAATTAAAGTAGTCCTTTAGCAGACGGGCAGCCTCAGCCTCGTAGATTTCAAACAGGGCCCGCGTCGAATCAGCCGAAGCAGCTTCAAAGTCGTAAAGAGAAAGCTCAAACTCCTCTACACGCCTTAAGTCATTGTATGTTATTGACTTGTTCCATTTAACATCATAAACATCATTAACATTTTGAAGGAAGGCTGCAATTCTCTCAAGCCCGTAGGTCAGCTCAACCGAAATGGGGTCAAGATCAATGCCCCCAGACTGCTGAAAGTAGGTAAATTGGGTGATCTCAAGCCCGTCCAGCATGACCTGCCATCCAATTCCCCAGGCCCCTAGAGTCGGCGCCTCCCAGTTGTCTTCCTCAAACCGGATATCGTGGCTGTGGAAATCAATGCCGATGTCCCGCAGGCTGCGCAGATAAACATCCTGGACGTTTTCCGGCGGCGGTTTCAGGATCACCTGCATTTGAGTGTGTTTAAGAAGGCGGTTAGGATTTTCCCCATAGCGGCCGTCAGCCGGCCGTCGGGACGGCTGAACATACGCGACGCTCCAAGGCTCCGGCCCGAGGACACGGAAAAAAGTCTCGGGACACATGGTCCCCGCACCCACCTCCAAGTCGTACGGAAGAGCTACTACCGCGCCCTGCCTCGCCCAGAAATCACTCAGGCGACTCACCATTTCCTGAAAAGTCAGGCTTCCTCCCGTTCTTTGTAAATTCCTTTCACTACCAGCCATAGTTTCCTGAAAAGACGAAGGTTCTTTGCAATTAAAATTGCTATATCTCTTCCGACAGCAGCGCCCGCGTTGTCAACTTCCTTTCAAGATGCGCCTCGATAACCTGTTCCATCAGCCGGCGCAACTCGCGTGTGCCGGGGGGCACAGCCTCCTTTTCAAGCCACTGCTCAATTCGCGCTGTCCGAAAGGCAGGAATCAACCGGAGCGCATTAGCTGAGACTTGCTCGACGGCGCCACCACCGCGGCAGCGCGAACATACCAGGGCCACTGCGACCGGGTCATAGAATCCATCCTCTCCTGCAAAGGGCCGCTGACAGGCCATGCACCGGCTCAGGTCGGGGAGAAACCCGCCCAGCCGCAACAGCCAATAGTCAAAAAACAGAAGCGGTCGATTCACTTCGCCAAAGCGCTTGAAGGCCCGCAGAACGGCTAGCAGCAGCCGGAAGACCCGCTCATTCACCTCGCGCTCCGGCAGGAAGCGCTCCGTCACCTCCGCCAGGTATTGCGCGGCAAGCTGCAGCCGGTAGTCCTTCTGCATTTCAAAGAACGATTCCAGGATCTCAGCAGAACCCACGCGCTGAAGGTCCCGGTTTTCCCGCTCATAAACCCACAGCCGGATATAACTAAGTGGCTCAAGGGCCGCGCCATAGCGTCCTCTGCGGCTCAAGGCTCCTTTGGCGACTGCGCGCAAACGACCCAGTTGCCGCGTCATCAGCGAGACAATCTTGTCAGCTTCCCCCAACCGATGAGTCCGCAAAACGATGGCTTCTGTTTCAATAAGGGGCATTGAAGATCAAGACGTCTTCAAACTGGCAAACTCTCTACGTTAGCACAAGCCACAAACCTTCGAAAGAGCATTTCAGAAAGCGCAGCCCTGGCAGGAAGCCTTCTAAAACCAAAACTGCCCTCGAAACAAGGCCAAAGCGTAACCTTGCCACCCGCTTCACAGGCGCAACCCATCTCAGGCCTTCGGCTCGGGCCACCATTCCAAACCAGGAGAACAACAGGCGTCCACCCGTGCATGGCCCATACTCAAAGCCGCACTTGACGCACCCGGCGCCCTTGCATCGCGGGAGAAATCAAGACAAAGCCATTGCGAAAAAAGAAACAGAGCCGTGCAAATATATTATGTAAACCAGGCCGCCCCCGTTGATTTTATTATCAGACGCGCCCGTGTAAAACTCCAGCTCGCCATGTGCTGGCTAATATTTCCGGCGGACACGTTCCCCTGCCCCGCACGATCCTCTGTAGGATTTTGCGCCGTCTAGCATGGCAAGTATCCACGGCAAGAGAGTTACGGCGGCGGCTGATCAATGCTCCGGGGAGAGCGCGGTGCACAAGTGTTTGCGTCCGGCTGCGCGATTTTCGTTTGCAACATCAATGCGCGGTTCCCGTCGAGGCTGTTGATTGCTTCGGGCAGCAGCCCATGAGAAAGATCTTCCCTGCCCCGCGAGTCAAGTCCAGCTCCTGGCGAGCCCTACTTCGGCGGTCGATTTCGCTGCGCAGGTCTCACCCTCGTGCGGACGTCTCCACCAGGTGCTGATTTGCCACACGCGGGGTTGGGATAGAGAATTCCAGCCAGAGAGAACAGGAGAACAGGATCAACCCTGAGAGGCGCTCCTGGTGATGAGGTCGTTTCCTCAACAGTTGACTTCGGCATGGCCGGAGCTTAGCATAAACATTATGGTGAAGTGTTTCTTCTTCAAGGAATTTGGCTCATGATGGTTTCGCCCTCCGTTTCAGGCCTTCCCATCCTCGAGCTATTGGCAGCGAATCTGGGAGTTATTCTTCCGCTTTCCCTTTCCTGTCTGGTCCTGGTCGTTGTGATTCCTGCGGCCGCTTGGCGGGGGAAAATGAGCGTTCCGGTCTACACGCTGATCATGTTTGTGTCGGCTTTTGTTGCCTTCGTCGTGGGCCGGGTGGCTGGCTGGCGCTCGGTCCACGGCACCGCCTTGGGGGTGGTGATCGCCTTCATCTTTTTCCTTCTGGTCGCAGCAGCAGTAGGCTGCTTCTTCGGTATTTTCTTTTACCGACACCCATCCGACAATCTGGCCCCAGACAGCCACGACCAAGGTGCTTCGACCGCTGTTGCTGCGCTGGACAAAGACCGTCGGTAGATCTCTTGGACGTGGTCCCTTTGTAATTTCCGTCATTCCGGGCAAGGCATGACCGATTCCATCTCTTGATCCTTGGAATCGCCTTGGGCCAGGCATTCGGAAGAATTATCAGTTCCCTGGTGCGCGACAATCTTATGCCTCCGTTAGGGTATCTGATCAACCGCGCGAACTTCTCAGATCTCTTCGTGACCCTTTCCGAGACGTACTACGCCACAATCGCTGATGCCAGGAAGGCTGGAGTTCAGGTCATCGGCTACGGGCTGCTCATCAACGCGATGATCGGTTTCCTGATCGTGGCCTTCGCGCTCTTTCTGGTCATCAGGCAATTCAACCGCCTGCGGCGCCCGGCCCCACCTGCGCCGGACCCGGAAACCAAGCAATGCCCCTATTGCGTTTCCACAATTCCTCTGAAGGCGACTCGGCTCCGGCAATGCACCACCGAACTGAAACCTGCGTGAAGAATTGACAGGTCAGCGCAGTCACAAAAAACAGGCTGTTTGAAGCTCTGGATTGAAGATTGCGGGAATCCGCGAGTTTTGAAACAGCCTGCCAGCCGTCAGGTCCGACTCGATTGCGGGCTCGGCCGCAATTCGGCCGGTGATTTCCTGAATAATGTCCCGCGTCACCTCGACTTGCAAACTCAGGACGTCGTCCACGCTGCCGTCGTAATTGGCGGACCAAAGGTGGACCTGATCGTTCACTCGAACCAGCGCGACGGTGATTCGAATGCGGCTACCGTCACGACGCACGCTGCCTTCAACAATGAAATTAACTCCTAATTCGCGCCCGATCTCGCTGACGGACTTCCGCGTCTCCCGGTAGGCATTTGAAGAAGTGCGGGCGATAACGCCAAGGCGCGCCGGATTCCATCGGCCTAACTGAGAGATGATCTCCTGGTTGAAACCGGCACTGATGTATTCCTCGCCCGGATTGCCAGTGAGGTTTTCAAAAGGAAGAACCGCCAGCATGGTTCGCGGAGAAGAAGTCCGGCCCGCATGCCTGAATCTTTGCACTTCAATGTAAACAATGGCTAGCAGGCCGGCAGCCAATAGCAGCATAACCACGGCCCGAGAATGAAACCGGCGGGGGTTGCCGTCTGGAGTCGCCTTTCCCTCCGGATTCGGAAGATCGGGTTGCAGGCGGGAATCGATGCAAGGTGGTGCGGGTGGCATCGGCCCGGTTTCGGCAAGGACCTGTTCCACCTGAGGCAAATCCGGTGGTTGCGGAGTGGCAGAGGGCTCCGGTTCATCCAGTTCTTTGACCTCCGCGGCAAACCGGTAGCCCTGCCGGGGCACAGTTTCGATGTATTTCTGGCCGGTCGCCTTCTCTCCCAAAGCACGGCGCAGAATGCATATGTTGTGATTGAGGTTCGTCTCCTCGACCACGCTGTCAGCCCAGACGGCAGCCATCAGTTCGTCTTTGGTGACCAGGCGCCCGTGGTTTGCGACGAGGACGTGCAGCGTATCAAACACCTTTCCATGCAGGGCCACGGCATGCCCGTCTTGCGCAAGGCGCCTTTCGCGGACATCCAGTCGGAAGAGGCCGAACTCGAAAACCTTCCTTTCCTTTGGCATGGGCAGTCCCACAAATAATTAAGAAATATTCAACTTTTATTAAAAGACGCCACTAGGCCCCGGGAGTTTAACTCGACGCACGTGTAAGCAAGTTTCTGTTCAGATACCGGCTATCCCTATTCTACCAGCCGGCAATGGGGTATTGAGCGAAAAAGTTAAGGAGGAATCAATCCATGGCACAGTGGAGGCCTGATCCCACTTTCTACCCGTCGCCCAGGATGGCGATGGAAGCCCCGCCGGAAAAATTCGCCTATGTCGTACTGCTGAATCCGAAACACGAAGGCCAACACGACGAGCTAGCGGTGGTTGACGTCGACGCGTCGTCTTCCAAATACGGACAGGTGGCGGGCCGGGTTGAAATGCCCTACGCGGGCGACGAATTGCACCATTTTGGCTGGAACGCCTGCAGTTCCTGCCTTTCCCCGTACGCGCCTCACGCCCACATGGAGCGGCGTTATCTGGTGCTTCCCGGCCTGTGGTCCTCGAGGATTCACATCATCGACACCAAGCCCGATCCCCGCAAGCCGAAGCTCGTCAAGGTCATCGAGCCGGAAGAAGTGGCCAGGCGGACGGGCTATTCACGGCCGCATACGGTCCATTGCGGACCCGATGGGATCTACATCAACGCTCTCGGTTCGCCTTCAGGCGACGGCCCGGGCGGAGTGTTTATGATGGACCCGGAAACCTTCGACGTTCTCGGACAGTGGGAGCTTGACCGCGGACCGCAATACCTGGCTTACGACTTCTGGTGGCATCTTGGGTACGACACCATGATCAGCAGCGAATGGGGAACGCCCAAGACCTTCGAGAAGGGGCTGATCCCGGAAGTGCTTCTCGGAAGCGGATACGGTCATGCGATCCACGTCTGGGACCTGCGCCGTCGGCGCCATCTGCAGACTCTCGACATCGGCAAGGAGCATCAACTTGTGTTTGAGGTCCGTCCGGCGCACAACCCTTCCGAAGCTTATGGATTTGTTGGAGTGGTCGTTTCGCTCAAGGACCTTTCCTCATCCATCTGGGCTTGGAACCGCAGCAACGGCAACTGGGACATCCGCAAGGTCATTGAAATTCCGGCTGAGCCGGCTGACCCGGAACTGCTTCCGCCTATACTCAAAGGATTCAAGGCTGTTCCGCCGTTCGTAACTGACATCGATCTTTCTACGGATGACCGTTATCTCTACGTTTCCTGCTGGGGCACAGGCGAGTTCATTCAGTACGACGTAAGCGACCCGTTCAATCCCAGGAAGACCGCTTCCCTGCACCTGGGCGGCGTCGTGCGGCGTGCTGCACATCCGAAAAAGCCCGATCAGCCATTGAACGGTGCCCCGCAAATGGTGGAAATCAGCCGCGACGGGCGCCGCGTTTACTTCACCAACTCCTTATATGGCGTGATTGACGACCAACTCTACCCGGACGGCATCAAGAGCTGGATGGCCAAGGTGAACGCCAAGCCCGAAGGAGGAATGGAACTCGACCCTAACTTTTTCCTGGAGTTCAAGGACCTTCGCAGCCACCAGATCCGGCTCGACGGCGGCGACGCATCCTCTGATTCCTACTGCTACCCGTCATGAGCGAAAGTGGCGTGTGGGCGTGGGCAGCGTTGGTGCTGCTTGGCGCCTACCATGGCATCAATCCGGGAATGGGGTGGCTGTTTGCGGTCGCGCTGGGAATGCAGGAAAAGAGCCAGCGAGCGGTCTGGTGGTCTTTGATCCCAATCGCCGCCGGACATGCCCTTGCTATTGGGGTCGTGGTGTTCCTGGCCGTCATGATCGGCATGGCGCTTCCGCTGGGCGGTTTGAAGATTGCGGTGGCCGCCGTCCTTTTTGCGCTCGGCACCTATCGTCTGGTGCGGCACCGGCACCCTCGCGGGGGCGGAATGCAGGTGGGATTCAGGGACCTGACGGTCTGGTCCTTCCTGATGGCCACCGCCCACGGGGCCGGGTTGATGGTGCTTCCCGTGCTGCTGAAGATGTCTCCTGCGGCAAACGCGGCGGGAAGTCACGCTGCCGGACACCACATGCATGGGGCCGTGATGGAAGGAACCACTATCGGCCTGCTGGCGGTTGGCGTTCACACCGCGGGTTACCTGGTGGTGACAGGGCTGGTAGCGCTGCTGGTTTACGAGAAGCTGGGGCTGGCTCTTTTGCGCAAAGCCTGGTTGAACCTGGACCTGATTTGGTGCATTGCTCTTGTCGCAACGGGCTGCTTTGTGGTTTTCATCTAGCATTGTGTTCACGACAGGCCTGCCACTGCGTTGCGGAGACGCCTACTCCCAAGGCCCGTCAGTTAGGAAACGAAGGAGGTTTGAAATGGCAAAGTACTTGATCGAGGTTCCGCATGCGCCGGACGTGGAAGCCTGCGCACGAGTGGTACAGATTTTCCTTAAGACCGGCTCACACTTTCTGACCCATGCGGATTGGGGATGTTTGGATGGGGAGCACAAGGCATGGATCATTGCAGACGTCGAAAATAAGGAGGAGGCGTGCAGCATTGTACCTCCGGCCTTCCGCAATGAGGCGAAAGCGGTGAGGCTCAACAAATTCACGATGGAGGAAATTGACGAGATTCTTCAAAACCACAAGGCGGCGTGACGCGTTGCGGCAGGGCTCTACGCGGCTTCCGGGCTCAGGAACGGACGTCAGCACGCGGGTGCGTCCAAAATCAGTTGCACGGCGCGATGAAAAGGTGCAAGATCAGTTTATTGCTAGAGAGTTGAAGAATTACGAGCGCCGAATTATTTTCATCAGATTCATAACTAGGGTACGGGGCCACTGAAGACAAACTTATAGAAGTACGTCAATGGCTGCGGCTACGACGCATCGGTGTCTGCATGATTGCCAGAAACCACAAGCTGCCGCATGGTAGAAATCTGTCTGGGCGCGTCCCACCCTTTATGATTCATTCCCTTCATAATTCCTGCTCCATGGAATCCATAGCTCAACTTACTTTTCGAGGAGGAACCCATGAATTCAGGAACCATAGGGAGGTTACAGGAACGATTTCGCGGTGAGCTTATCCAACCAGGTGACGCCGCCTACGATGATGCCCGCAAAGTCTACAACGGGATGATTGATAAGCGCCCGCGCCTGATTGCCCGGTGCACGGATGTGGCCGATGTGATGGCCGCCGTCGATTTTGGCCGTGAAAACAACCTGCTGACAGCCGTGTGCGGTGGCGGCCACAATGTGGGGGGGCTGGGCATGTGCGACGAAGGACTGGTGATTGACCTCCGGCAGATGCGCGGCGTGCGTGTCGATCCCGAAGCAAAAACCGCCCGGGTGGCGGGCGGCAGCCTCTGGGGCGAGGTCGATCATGCCACCCATGCCTTCGGAATGGCTGTGCCCAGCGGCACTGTCTCCACCACCGGCGTGGCGGGGCTGACTCTGGGAGGCGGCCTGGGCCACCTTTCGCGCCCTTACGGACTGACCATCGACAGCCTCCTGGAAGCAGACATGGTGCTGGCGGATGGCCGATTTGTGCGGGCCAGCGCCGACGAGAATCCTGATCTGTTCTGGGCGATTCGCGGCGGAGGCGGCAACTTCGGTGTTGTCACTTCTTTCCTGTTTCGCCTGCATCCGGTCAAGATGGTGGATGCCGGGGTCACTTTCTGGCCGATTGAGCAGTCTCCGCAGGTGATGAAAGCCTACCGGGAATTCATCACCCAGGCGCCGGAGGATGTCAGTGGTTTCTTTGCATACCTGACGGTGCCACCCGCCCCCATGTTCCCCCAGGAACTGCACGGCAGGAAAGTTTGCGGAATCGTCTGGTGTTCTCTGGCCTCGCAGGAGAAGACCAATAAGGTCACCAAAGACATACGCGCAGTGGGAAAGCCTCTGCTGGACCACGTGGGGCCGACGCCCTTCCCTGTGCTTCAAAGCCTCTTCGACCCGCTGCTGGTGACCGGGATGCAACACTACTGGCGCGGTGACTTTCTCAAGGGGATCAGCGACGAAGCCATTCCCAAGCACCTGGAGCAGGCCATGAAAATGCCCACGCCGCTCTCCACAGTCCACTTCTATCCCATAAACGGCGCCGTACACAAAGTAGGCAAGAGCGATACAGCATTCACCCATCGCGACGTCCTGCTGGCACAAGTAATCGTCGGCATCGATCCTGATCCTGCCAACAAGCAAAAGATCACGCAGTGGTGCAAGGACTATTTCGACGCTGTGCATCCCTACGCGGCAGGCAGCGCCTATGTGAATTTCATGATGGAGGAGGGCCAGGACCGCGTGCAGGCAGCCTTCGGAGACAATTACTCACGCCTGGCCACGGTCAAGAAGAAGTACGACCCGACAAACTTTTTCCGCGTGAACCAGAACATCCGCGCGGCAGTGGCATGAAGGGTCGGCATAGCGTCCGGGCCCGAATCTCCAGGAAGGGCCGATCATGCAGGGCACGCGCGTAGAATCCAGGCGTGCCCCGCATTTCTCAACCGAGCTTGGCAAGCCGGTCGGAAACTTCCTGCGCGAAGCGGTCGATGAAGCCTTGAATATAGGCGCCGGGTTCGAGCTTGCCGTCCTTGATGAGGGGTGTCAGATCAATTCCAAAGATCACCGATGTAGCCACATCGGTTGCGTGGGACGCCAGGTAGGTAGCGTTTGCCCTGCGCCGGCCGGCGGTCGCAAGATCGTACCGCTTGCCGCCACAGACTTGCGAATCAAACACTCCAACCAGAGACATGGCGAGATTTTCGTGCGCGCTAACGTCGAAGACGACTTTTTCATTGTCATTCACCCAGTCGAGCCCTCGCCACACCTCGCACCCGTAAAGCTTTTCAGGGCGTGAGTTGACAGGCAGGCTTCGGATTGCCCGGATCACTCGGAGCGCAACGGCAACGTGAGTGTCATGTTTGTCGGCAAGATTGTGCGTATAGACGACTTTCGCATTGGCAACTCTCATCAACTGTGCAAGGTCATTGAAGACCTCAACATTGTTCCTGTCCTTCACAGCAGCGCTCGAGTAGTCAAGAAACACCTGTGCTGAATACTCTCCCACGTAAGCAGCCTTCCGCTGCTCAACGCGCCGAACCTTTTGCATGTCGTCGTCGGTATAGCTGGCGTAAAGGTCATCGCGAGGGCTCCCTGCCCCATTTGTTACCGTCACGCCAGTGAAATGCCTGTCCTTGCTGCCAAAGCATTCCAGAATCCCATGGTGCGCCATGATCTCGAGGTCGTCCTGATGGGCCCCAATGCCGATGTGCGTTGTGCGTGCCAGCGCCTCGTCCGCTGAGCAGCCGTCCGGCACGTGGATTTCTGATCCGGGATTATGAAATGGCATGACTCCCTCCTGTCATCAGTGAATGGCAGGCAGGCTTGCCGCCGCAACAGCCTGGCCCACTCTGCGGGTTGATTCGTCCGGTAAATGCAACCGGACCTTCTCTGCAAGTTCCGGAAATTCCGTCTTCAAGACTTCCTGCGCCTTGCTCAGGACGATGGACCCGCCTTCGCCCGACGTCACGCGCCCGAGGATCAGCACGTGCCGAAGCTCGTAGAAATCGGCGTAGTGCGCGACGCCGTAACCAACGTAAACACCGATGGTCTCAAAAATTTTCCGGGCGCGCTCGTCTCCCTCCCGAAGCATGGTCTGAACCGATTTCAGTTTGTCTGCCGGACCCAGCTTTTCATCCAGCTCGATTCCCGCTCGGGGCGCCAGCCGGAAAACCGCCTGTTGAGAGAAATACTGCGAGCCAACGCCGGGATCGCCCGACCACTCATCTACGGGCGCTTCAGGATCGTAATCGACCGGCACAAAAGCTAACTCATCCAGCCAGGTGGTGATCTCGCCCGCCGGCGTCACATAACCACCAGCCTCGCTGGACCCCAGCGCCATCCCGAGCACGGCATTATCATTCAAAGACATGGAGCCAGCCAGTGCCGTCACCTCGCCGTCGTTCACCACGATGAACGGAATGTTGTTCCACGCCTCTCTCAGGTCGATAAACAGCCGCGTGGTTTTGGCATCGAATGCCTCCTTGGGGATGCCGCGAAACAGCGAGGCCACGCGCGGACGGTTGCCAATGTAGACGCCGGCGGCACTTCCTCCGATCGCGTCCACCCGCGGCATGTGGCTTGCCGCAGATCTCAGCCCCGCCATAATCTCGTTGAAATGATAAGCAGAATCCGTGGCATTCCGCGGGTCCCACACAACCTCCTCGCTGAAGACTACGTTGCCGTCAATCACCGCCGCCACTTTGCGGTCCGTCGCGCCCAGATCGAACCCGATGCGGCACCCGTCCAGATGCCGGCCCAGCCGCATCGTGCTTTCCGAAGGCGCAGGCACCTTGTCCGGTGTGGTCATCTCAACCGTAAATGGTTTCTCATAGACACCGCCCATGAAATCAGAGTCGAACGCGCGCGCGCCGATGGTTGAATACACCTGCCGCAAGTGTTCACCGATCCTTCTCGGGCCGCCCACAATCACGCGCCATCCTCCCCTCTGCCACAAAAGCATCTTCAGGGTTCTCTCGGCATAACGAAGATTCCTGGACGCGGCGGGATGCCTTTCATCGAAGACCTTCGTCTTATAAACCGAGATCGAGCCTCCGCCGCGTTCGAGACCAATCACGAGAGGGACCGACGTTCCCGACTCCGCCACCATCCTCAGGTAGGCGCGGTCCGCAAGCGCAGCAGGCGCGAACTCAGGATGGAGGGCGGGCCGGATACGTACAGGGGCCAGTTTATGAAGCGACATCATTCCTGCAATCCTCCCCAGGTCACCGCAACGGCTGCGTCGTGCAAGCACACTGGAGATTGTTCATCATAAGAAGATGCCCGAAAGTGGTCAAGAAAGAAGGCATGAAACCGCCTGGACTTTGCCCTCCTACGCACTTGTTGGAAATTTATCAGCCGAGCGGGCAAGATGGCGACGGTCACCTCATCTTGTGATACGGCCTATGGGTATACGAGCCGGCCCGTTTAGCTTGAGGCCATATTCTGTCCAGGCTGACAAAGGCGACCTCATTCTTGCAGGAAGCGCTTAATTCCTTATCTTCGATCTAGAGAATAGAGTATCGCCAGAAGCTTGTCCGCTTTAACGAAACGAAAAGTACAATGACCAATCCTGAGGGCTGGAATGTGCGTATTTTGCTGATCGAATGACGTGAAAACACTGGCATCCCTCCCACCGTTGCTGACGGTGTGAGGTGTCAAACGAAGAAACTGGTCAATCATCCCGACTGGCTTGCGTTGGGGTCTCATGAATGAAGGGTCCTTGCTTTTCCAGGGCTCATTCGGAAGCTTGGCGGGTTTCCGGCGGTGGCCCGAACTGATTGTCCAGTGACGGGCCGGCAACGCTGGTCACGGGCGGTGCGAGCACAAACGAACGATTGTTCCCAGGCTATGTGGTCCCGGGAAGGCCGGATGCCAGCGTGGCGGGAAATATCTTCCCTGGTCCCCGTGGCGAGTTCATCGCTCCAAAGGAGTCCGCGAAGTATAATCGTAGGCTTCATACTGTGCACACTTGAGGGAGACTGTTTTATGAACACGGTTCGCCATTTATTCGTTTCTTTTATTCTTGCCTTGTCTTTTTGCGGGGCGCTCTACGCAGCGAATTATCGATACCCCGTCAAGGTTAGCAGCACAAATCCGCGCATTCTGGTTGACCAGAACAACGTTCCATTCCTGATGGTGGGTGATTCACCTCACAGCTTGTTTTCAAACCTTTCGACCGCTGACGCAGCGATATATCTGGCTAATCGAGAAGCACGGGGAATCAACTGCTTGTGGGTCAATTTGATTTGCGTTAGACCTGTGGAAGGACGCCCCGACGGCAGTCTGTTGGACGGAACCAAACCCTTCACCAGGATCATTCCGGGCACACACTATTACGATCTGACCGCGCCGAATAAAGCTTACTTTGCTCATGTGGACCGAATTGTCCGAATGGCGGCAAAGGACGACATTGTGGTGATGATTGATCCGCTCGAAACCGCGGGGTTGCTGCCGACGGCGCTGGCCAATGGTCCGGCCCGGTGCCGGGCCTATGGGCGCTATCTGGGGAAGCGTTACAGGCACTTTCCCAACATCATTTGGTTGAGCGGCAACGACTTTCAGACATGGAGAGTTCCAGCTGACGACAAAGTCATCACCGCGTTAGCGCTGGGCATTAAAGATGAAGACCCGAATCACCTTCAGACCGTGGAATTGAATTATCAGGCAAGCTGTTCCCTGGACGACCCGAACTGGGCGCGCATCGTTAACCTGAATCTGGCCTACACTTATTACGCCACCTATGCCGAAGTACTTCATGGTTACAATCAATCGCCCATCATGCCGGTGTTCATGGGTGAAGCCAACTTTGAATATGAGAGGAACAAGGACGAAGACGGCGGCTCGCCCCACGTCCTGCGCATGCAGGAATACTGGAGCATGCTCTCCGGGGTGACCGGCCAGCTTTACGGCAATAAGTATATTTGGAGATTCCTGCCCGGCTGGAAGAGCCGTCTCGACTCGCCCGGTGTTGTTCAGTTGGGCTACATGGCGAAGCTGTTTAAGACTCGGAAGTGGTAC
>JBJKQK010000085.1:0-17387 GCA_046705285.1 Terriglobia bacterium | reverse complement strand
TCCGGACTCTTGATGTATCGCGCGCGCCGCATCGCGCCGCACAACCACGCCTGCTCTTCCCATCCCTCAGGAAGAAACCTTCGCAAGACTTCCCAGTCCTCAAACTCGTCCATCGCTATAGGTCTGCCCATGGCCGCCATTCTATCGACTCGGCGAGAGAATGCAAGCATTAGGTTAACGCTTATTCGGCAAAGCCGGGGGCCTTAGTGTGTGAGCCGCTCAAAGCGGCTATTCGGGGTCGCTAACGCGGCCCCGTCGTTCTGGGGCCACCCTGCGGTGGGCGCTTACCAAAGCCCCATTTGATCCAGGCGCTTGTCCTCTTCCTCTTGCCTGCGTATGTATTCCCGAACGACCTTCATCTCTGCCCACCGTGGACACATAGAATCCGCGTGCCCAAAAGTGCTGACCCACAAAATTCCTCTTCCTCTCTCCGTAGGTCCGGGCCAGGTGGATGGCACTCTTGCCCTTGATACATCCAACCACCTGCGACACCGCATACTTGGGCGGAATGGCGATCATCATGTGCACATGGTCAGACATCAGGTGCCCTTCTTCAATCCGGCTCTCCTTTGGCTCCGCCAACCGTGGGAACACCTCCCGCAGATACCGCCTCAACTCTCGACACAACGCCTTCCGCCGGTACTTCGGGATGAAAACGACGTGGTATTTGCACTCCCGCTGCGTGTGGCTTAAGCTTTCTCTCTCGTCCATCGTGGATCTCCTTTTCGTGTGCTTTGGCGGCTCACGTTTTGCAGTTTCCGCGATGGACTTCCGCATCTGTCAAACTTCTACTGCCACCCCGGCAAAGCCAGGGGGCCTCCTTAGATGCGCTAGTAACGCTTATACCGCTGTGGGCACGTGAGTCGTCGTGAGGACTGTGGGGATTATTGTAGGAACCTTGCACGTTTTTTCGGCATTTGCAAATCCGACGGCACTTTGGAGGAGATTTTGTAAGGTATTTATAATCAGCCAAATTCAGCATTCGAAATAGACTTGCCCGTGAGTGTGCCTGTTGCGTCCAAGCAAGCGCGTTACCAGACTGCGCCACGCCCCGATAGAGCAGACCATCGACGGAAGGCCACGAATAATGTGCTGCCCTGCGCATCCGGTCCAATCCTATTCTGCCAGGCTTCAACGGTTCAGTCTGGATGAATCTCGATGACGGGTTTGTGCGCCTGCCGCCTGATTAAAACCAGCGCGGAGCCGCCACGTTCATCACGATGGAGTAAACATTTCGCAGGATCGAGTCGAAAAGACTCTGTGGCAGAAGGACTTTGAGGCACAGCAGCCAAGGTGACTCGCTGCCCAGACCGCAGCAAAGGCGTGGCGAACGCGCGCGGGCAATCTTGAAGGTAAGGCGCGCCACGTTGTCCGGATCGCCACGCTTCCGAAGACTTTCATCGAGCATGTGATGCGAAGTCTGACGCACGACATCACAACCTGCGATGGCACCTGCAACAATTGTGGGAGCGTCCAGAGCACTGGTTTTGAAAAGGCCGGGTTCCACCGGTGAGATGTGGATTCTTCGCGCCACAATCCGTGTCGAAGCGCCCTGGTATATCCCGCCAGGGCGTAACTGGAGGCAGGGTCGAACGCTTCACCCGGCTCGCCTACCCAGGCGGCGAGCGATCCGACATTGATGATACGCCGTTGCCTTCGTGCCCGGATGTCGGAAAACTCGGCGTTGGTTACACGGACAACTCCAAAGAAGTTTGTTTCAACGACGGATCGATCGCCATCCACCGGCGTCTGCTCGGCAATGCCCAAATGTAAGACGCCTGCGCCGCTGATGAGCACGGCAGAGACCACCGTGTTACGTCCTGTTCAACAACATCGCGATGCTGGATGACGCCAGGCGCTTTGTTGAGCTTTTCGCGGCAGCGTGAAATCGTTTCAGGAAAAAATCTCACTCAAACGAATAAGCAAGAATCACGAGTCATCCCAAGGCAGTTGGAACATAAGAACCCTGAATAGCGATCGCCTGCAGCATCTATCGGAAAATCCCTCAGCGGGAACGCCACTGTCACAAATGCCTCGGCCGCGGGCTTTCCCTCAGCAGGTAAGCATTTCGCTCCTCTTCGGGAAAGCGCTCGATAGCGTACCGGAACATGGTACGCGGCATCGCCTGGTGGTGAGCTTTGAGAAATCGCCTGAGCGCGGGAAGGTCGCGCTTGCCTGCCTCTCGCAGCATCCAGCCGGTAGCCTTATGGATCAGATCTTCGGGGTCGCCAAAAAGCATTTGGGCAATGTGGAAAGTGCGCGCCGTCTGACCGTGGCGGATGAACCACAACGTCGCAACGATGGCAATGCGCCGGTCCCAAATCCGTCGCGAGCACGCGAGTTGGTCGAGCACGCTTTTGTCGCGTTCAAGCAGCCAGGCTCCCACGATGTACGGAGCGGAGTCATCCACCCCGTCCCAGTTACGGATGGCGAACCGATTTCTCAAGTAATACTTGAAGAGTATCTCCTTTTCATGTTCGCCTCCCGCGGCAAATTTCATCCGCAGGATGGCGTGTGCCAGTGTCCGTTCCTCGTGTACGCGAGATCTCATGAGCAATTTCAGCTCACGTAGTGGCAAGGCATCGTACCCTTTGGCTATTTTCCGGATCACGGGCACTGGAACGCCGAGAAAGACGTCATCGCCGAGATTCTTGAAGAACCACCGAAAACCCCTTGCTTTGTCCGCGTTCGCCTCCCGATCGAGAGCTATGCGCGCTTGGGCCAGCATTTCCTTGCCCTTAGCACGTTCGCCGAGCCGTTTGGCCACGATTCCCTCCAACAATCCATTTCGGGTTACGCGAGTGCGAAGCCCGCTGATTTCCCTGCCTCGCGCAGCCAGACCTTTGAAGCGGTCTGCCTGATTTCTGAGATAGTTCCCTCTGCCGTTCCCAATACGATAGCAGAGTTCCAAGTTGCCGGCTTCCCGTCGAAGTCGGACCACCGTGAATCACGTTCGATTTGCCTGAATGATGTACAATGGTGCCGGACATTACGGAGCCAGGACAGATCTTCAATCGTAGAGCGACAGGGGCCTGTTGATTATGGAAAAGATGATAATCGGAGTTGATGTTGGTGGAACAAAGGTTGCTGGCGGTCTCGTTGACCAGAAGGGCCATCTCGACAAGACGGTCACGCTCCCCACGAAGGCCAATGAGGGATTCGAAACAAGTTACGGCCAGATTGCCACCGTCATCAAACGCCTGATCAATCAGGCTGGCGGCAACGACTACGTTAAGGGTATCGGAATCTGCTGTCCCGGACCGCTGAATCCTCGCACCGGCGTGGTGATCAATCCGCCCAACCTGCCAGGATGGACCAACATCAAATTCACAGAGCGCGTGGAAAAGGAATTCCAACTCTCCGCCCGGCTCGAGAACGACGCCAATGCTGCCGGACTGGCGGAGGTTTTATTCGGCGCTGCCGTGGGACACAACGATGTCTTCTACGTCACCGTTTCAACCGGAGTTGGAACCGGCATTATCACCAACAAGAAAATCTATCACGGTAAGAATGGCGTCGCGGGTGAAGGTGGCCATGTCACCATAGATTACCAGAGTCCCTACCGTTGCGGCTGCGGAACGCTGGGATGCATCGAGGCGCTTGCTGCCGGGCCGGGCATGGTGCGGCGCGCCCAAGTCAAACTGGTGCAGGAGCACACATTGCCAAGCCTTTTGCGTGACCGTACTCAGAATCATCTCAGCCGTATTACACCCGAGATGATCGAGGAAACGGCCGCCGAAGGAGATGGCGTGGCCAAAGGGATCATCGAAGAAACCGGTTTCTTCCTTGGTGTGTGGCTGGCATCGATGATCACGCTGCTCGATCCGGACGCGGTTGTCATTGGAGGCGGCGTTTCCCGCATCGGCAAGCCTCTGTTTGACAAGATTCGCGCGACAATCCCTCATTACTCAATCAACCGCTTTGCAAAGGATACGCCTCTCTTGCCTGCCAAACTCCAGAAGGACGTCGGCATTTTCGGGGCTGCCAGCCTCTTTATGCAGGAAGGTGAGAACGCAGAAGAGGATTAACGCTTCCCGCAAAACTTTTCAGCACCCGGCAAACCACGCCGGCCGGGTTGGCGCGCTGGCCCTCGCTCTCAGACCTTCAACCGCCATTCCACCACGCCTTGACAAAAGACCAGTAGACATAACAAATTGGCTTACAGAGGGCCGATCATGAACAACGGGTTCCCCGCAGACATCGGCAAGCTGTTGATTATCCTGGGCGGCGTCCTGGTCCTAGTAGGAATTTTGTTCTTGGCAGGTTCAAAATTCTCCTTTTTCGGCCTCGGCCATCTCCCGGGCGACATCAGGTACAAGGGCAAGAATACAAGTTTCTATTTTCCCTTGACCACTTGCGTGCTTCTCAGCGTGCTGGCCACTCTGATTTTGTGGTTGATTTCCCATTTTACTCGGCATTAAGTTGTGTTCGAAGGCGTCGCCAGATAAAGAGATGAGTCAGATTCCTCTAAACCTGGTCCCGGAACGAAAGCTCTACACCGTCGCAGAGCTCAGCTTTGCCGTCAAAGACCTGTTAGAGTCCAGCTTTCCGGACGTCTGGGTAACGGGTGAAGTCTCGAATTTCCGGGCTGCCGCTTCCGGCCACTACTATTTTACCCTCAAGGATGCAACTGCTCAGGTGCGGGCAGTCTGCTTCCGAAACCAGGCGCGATATCTCAAGTTCAAGCCGCAGGACGGCCTTTCCGTCATCGCGCGGGGCCACTTGAGCGTCTATGAGGCTCGCGGCGAGTACCAGCTCTATGTTGAATACCTCGAACCGGCTGGCTTGGGAGCTCTACAGTTTGCCTTTGAGCAATTGAAGCAAAAACTGGCTGCAGAAGGGCTTTTTGACCTGGCCCGCAAGAAGCCTTTGCCCCTCCTGCCACGCGCCATTGGCATTGTGACTTCGCCCAGAGGGGCAGCGGTTCACGACATCCTGAAAGTGGTCCAACGGCGCTTTCCGAACATGAGCGTGTATCTCTACCCGGCCACTGTTCAGGGCCCTGGCGCGGCCATGGAAATCGTCGAAGGCATTGAATATTTCAACCAGCATCCAATCGTTGACGCAATGATCGTTGGACGTGGCGGAGGCTCACTGGAAGACCTCTGGCCGTTCAACGAGGAGGCCGTGGCGCGGGCGATTGCGGCTTCAAAGATCCCTGTCATTTCTGCTGTTGGCCATGAAACTGACTTCACCATCGCGGATTTCGTCGCTGACCTGCGCGCTCCCACGCCTTCTGCCGCGGCAGAACTGCTGGTTCATCGCAAAGCGGATTTTCTCGCTGAGGTCGAAAACCGGGTCCACCACTTGTCGCAAAACATGCGCCTGCGGCTTTCCAACGTGCGGGCAGAACTGACCGAATTGCGGATGCATCGGGCGTTTCAGCATTTGCCCACGCGCATCATGGAGCGCGGCCAGCGAATCGATGAAGCCCTCGCGGAGATGGAGCGGGCCCTGCGCAGCCGTCTTGAAACAGCCCGGCGGCGCTTGCTGGAAGTCACCGCGCAATTGCTTCGCTTTGAACCGAAACGCCTGCTTGAAGTCCGCTGGATGCAGATTCAGCAATGGAAGACTCATCTCGGTATGATTGAGTCCGAAATGAACATGCTGATTGGAGCCAAAGTCAACGGCTGTCGTGAAGCATGGATCGGCGCCTCATCAGGCATCACAAGATATGATTTCCGCGCAACGCTCCGGTTGAGACTCGCGGCCGTTCAGGAACGTGAAGTCGTGTTAGAAAGCACGATGGCACGGATCATTACCGGGCAGCGTCACATGCTTGCGCACTTCACGTCCCTGCTCGATGAACGCAGTCCGCTAACCATTCTCGATCGTGGCTACTCGATCACCCGCGGCCGGGACAGAAATATCGTCCGCGACTCCGCGCTCGTGGAGATTGACGACGAAATCTCAATACGTTTGGCCCGTGGCGAGATTGGAGCAACGGTGACGGCGAAAAAGGGATGAACCTGGCCTCCACGACGGATGAGGGGCCCTATGACGAAACGGAACAGATTCAGAAGCCCACAGACCAATAGCTACGAGGCCGACCAGACCGTCGAGGATTCTGCGAATTCTGTCACCCATTCATACGAAATACACAAAAGTTTTCACGATGCGTGCCGCAAGGAATTGCTGGTTGCGCTGGTTGATCCGAATTCACATCGATGGCAAGAAAGTTCAGTGCGTTGCGAGGCAAGATATAACGATATTGTTTAGACTGGGCCCCAGGCCGGCGGGACCATTCGCCTCGTACGCTCAGCAACGCCCTCCAGGCTGAGAACCGGCTCCTGGATTTTCCGAATCGTGGTGAAAGCCAGCCAACCTACAAATCACGGGTACGCCGCAACCTCTCGATAGGCTACAGCTTATACCCAATTTTCCGCAGGAAATCCCTCCGAACCTTGATGTCCGCTTCGGTTTCGATCCCTTTGGTTTTGGCGCCGTCGATCACTCCAAGAATACCCCGGCCGTGGTCCGTTTCGGCGACGATGACTTCAACGGGATTGGCAGTGGCGCAGAAAATCCGGCAAACCTCAGGGACGTTCTTGACGGCATTGAGGATGTTGATAGGGTAGGCTTTTTCCATAAAGATGATGAACGAGTGTCCGCAGGAGAGAGCTAGCGCATTTTCCTGGGCCAACCGGATCAGGTTCGGATCGTTGCCCGTCCACCGCACCAGTGCCGGGCCGGACGACTCGCAGAATCCGATCCCAAACCTGATCTCCGGCACCGTCTGGACGATCACCTCATAGAGATCTTCCACGGTTTTGATGAAGTGCGATTGACCCAGGATGAAGTTCATGTCAGCCGGCTTGTCGATCTTGACGATTTTCAGTTCCACGAAGCACTCCAAGAATAGGCGTTGAAAACGATTCTAGCACGGCACGACGGAAGGCATCATCGATTGCTTTAGGGCATCTCTGGTGCGCCACTTTTCCTTTTTGAGGGCCGAGACGCCACAGCCCATCCCGGGGACATCTCGGCTTTGCAGGAGGCAGACTTTAGTCAGGTGGAGTGCGAGGAAAGCCAACCTGAAGGCCGACGTGCCCGTATAACCACACGCTCGCGCTGCGCCGGCTAAATTGACAGAACAGTATGATTTTGTTAGATTTTCAGAGGGTCCACGAATGACAGTTCTGGCTGAAAACCTGCCGTCGATGCCGCCCCGCGAGCCCTCTCAGGAGTGAGTTCCTGTCTGGTAGAGGCAAGCCAAAACCAACATGATCGAAGCACCCTATATCCGTAATTTCTCGATTGTCGCTCACATCGACCACGGGAAATCCACGCTTGCCGACCGCCTGCTGGAGTTGACGGGAGCGGTGGCCAAGAGGAAGATGGCCGAGCAGGTTCTCGATTCCATGGACCTCGAGCGCGAGCGCGGAATCACCATCAAAGCGCACTCAGTCCGGCTGCTTTACAATGCGCGCGACGGCCATGAATACCAGTTAAATCTGATTGATACTCCGGGACACGTCGATTTTTCCTACGAAGTTTCAAGAAGCCTTTCGGCATGCGAGGGCGCGCTGCTGGTGATCGATGCCTCGCAGGGCGTGGAAGCCCAGACACTGGCCAATGCGCAACTCGCCATGAACAACAAGCTGGAAATTGTTCCAGTCATTAACAAGATTGACCTGCCCGGAGCCGACATCGAGGGAACCCGTCGCCAGATCGAGCAGACGCTGGCCATTGACTCGAGCGACGCACTATTGATCAGCGCAAAGCAGGGTACTGGAGTTGAAGGCGTGCTCGAAGCCATCGTATCAAGGATTCCGCCGCCAACCGGCTCGCCGGAAGCGCCCTTGCAGGCCCTGATCTTCGATTCCTGGTTCGACAGTTACCGCGGAGTGGTAGTCCTGACGCGAGTGGTCCAGGGTACTCTGGTCCCGGGCATGGAGATCCGGTTGTGGTCGAACGGCCAGGTCTATACCGTGGAGCAGACCGGCATCCTGACACCTGGGATAGTTCCCGTAGAAGGCTTGCACGCGGGCGAGGTGGGTTTTGTGATTGCCAACATCAAACGCGTGGCCGACACGAAGATCGGAGATACGATCACCGAAGATGATCGTCCTGCGGCAGAACCGCTTCCCGGCTTTGAAGACATCAAGCCGATGGTATTTGCCGGCCTTTATCCGGTTGACGCCAGTGAGTATGAATCTTTGCGCGACGCGCTTGAGAAGCTGCGCCTGAATGATTCCTCACTGTTCTATGAGCCGGAAAACTCTGCTGCCCTGGGCTTCGGTTTCCGGTGCGGTTTCCTGGGATTGCTGCACATGGAGATCGTCCAGGAACGCCTGGAACGGGAATTCAAGCTCAGCCTTATTACCACCGCGCCGGGAGTTCGTTATCGCGTGACGACAAAGGACGCGCAGGTACGGGAAATTGACAATCCCACCCGATTTCCTGAGGCCAGTGAGATTGCTAAAATCGAAGAGCCGGCTATCACGGCTCTGATTCTCACACAGGATGATTATCTGGGCGGCATTCTGGCGCTTGCGGAAGAAAAGCGCGGTGTCCAGAAGGGCTTCGAGTACGTAGCCCAGAAGCGTGTCCTCCTGACCTACGAGTTGCCTCTGAACGAGGTAGTCCTGGACTTTTACGACCGCTTGAAATCTGTTTCGCACGGCTACGCTTCTCTCGATTACCACTTTTCTGGGTATTGGGAATCCAAACTGGTGAAGGTGGATCTGCTGGTTGCTGGCGAAGCGGTGGATGCTCTCTCGTTTGTCTGCCACCGCGACCATGCCCAGGCGCGGGCTCGCTCACTCTGTGAAAAGATGCGGAGGCTGATTCCGCGCCAGCTTTTTGAAGTTGCCATCCAGGCGTCCATCGGTTCAAAGATCATTGCCCGCGAAAATGTACCCGCCATGCGAAAAAACGTTCTGGCCAAGTGCTACGGCGGCGATATCACGCGGAAAAGAAAATTACTCGAGAAGCAAAAGGAAGGAAAACGCCGCATGAAACGCGTGGGCAAAGTGGATATTCCACAGGAAGCCTTCATGGCCGTCTTGAAAGTGACGGAATAGAGGTGCGTTTACGTTTTTGCGGCGATCCCTGGCTATGTCGACCTCGTTCGAGACCGGTTTCGGGCAGGCGACTTGCCAAACAACCCACGGATTCGGGCAATTCCCTGCCCTACTCGTTCCGATCAGTCTCAAACGATCCAATCCGGATGGCACTTCCTGTTATCATAGGAGTGAACAACTCCGAAAAGGACCTGTGGATTTGTTCGCTTGGGCCGCGACTTGTACAAATCGATCCCGATTCCTTCATGTCGCAGTTCACACGGAGAATCGCCTATGAGCTACGAAACGCTCTTATATGAGATTCGCGCAGGCATTGCCCATGTGACCATCAACCGGCCCCAAAGGCTGAACGCACTCAATCACAAGGTTGTTCAGGAACTCACCGCCTGTTTTGAACGGATTCGGGAATCCAGTGAGGTTCAGGGAGCCATCTTGACAGGGTCGGGCGAAAAAGCCTTCGTCGCCGGCGCGGACATTAGTGAACTGGCGGTTCTTGGCTCGGCGGATGAAGCCCGGCAAATGTCCCTCCGCGGGCAGGGGCTTATGAATATGATCGAAAACCTGGGAAAACCCGTTGTCGCCGCCGTAAACGGATTCGCCTTGGGCGGTGGATGCGAATTGGCCATGGCCTGTACCTTCCGCATTGCCTCTGAGAACGCGCGCTTTGGATTGCCTGAACTCAGGCTGGGCATCATCCCGGGTTACGGAGGGACACAACGCCTGCCGCGACTGGTGGGCAAAGGCCGCGCCCTTGAGATGATTCTGAGTGGAGAACCTATCACGGCGCAGGAAGCTTGGCGAATCGGGCTGGCAAACCTTGTGGTCAGTCTTACTGAACTGGTCCCCTCTGCAGAGAAAGCGATTCAAAAGATTACTGCAAATGCGCCCACTGCAATCAGGTATGCTCTCGAGGCCGTCAATCGGGGAATAGAAATGCCTGGAGGCAAGGGTGAGATGCTGGAGGCCGGCCTGTTTGGACTCTGCGGCGCAACCGCAGATATGAAGGAAGGAATGCGAGCGTTTCTGGAAAAACGCCCGCCGCGATTTACGGGCGAGTAGTTGACGGCCGCGGGCGAGTGGATAAGCAGATCGTCTATGGGTTCTCGAACAAAATCCCGTGAGTTAGCCCTCCAGATGCTTTTTCAATGGGAGGTCGGCAAGCACCCTCCCGCCTATGTTGTGCAGACCTTTATGTCCGGCCGTCGCCTTGCACCCGACGTCGACGCTTTTGCGCGCGACTTATTTGAAGGTGCCGTAAGCCAAGTTGCGGACCTCGACCGTGTGATCGCAGAGCATTCAAAACACTGGCGAACGGAGCGTATGCCCGCCATCGACCGCAATATCCTTCGAATGGCGCTCTATGAGATCCTTCACCACCCGGAAACTCCCGGCGCAGTTGTAATGAATGAGGCCATCGAACTGGCCCGGCGATTCTCCAGCGAAGACTCTGCCGAATTCGTGAACGGTGTTCTCGATGGAGTCTGGAAGTCCCTGCCCCAGACACAGCCCAAAAACTAATATCGTGCCACAGAAATTCGTCGACGGATTCAAATCGTTAGCGCGTGCCTTCGGCCGTGGCGATCAGGCACCGACTGGACGCTTCGGACCTCCATGCCCTGGAAGACAGCACCCAGCGGCTGACGGCAGGCTTCAGGAAGCGGTCCCGCAACGGCACGACTAAAAGGCGTGCGCTGACGAGCTATTGAACGAACTTAACTCAAGCTGTGGCATTCCTGGCGTGCGCAATGCGCTTCTCGATAGAGGGGTGGGAATGGAAAATAAACTCGATCCAGGCAGATGGGCGGCGTTCGGCAAGGTTTAGTTCGGCAAGTTTTTCCATGCTGGTAATAAAGGCCAATTTGCTTGGAATGGTCTTCAGTGCATAGTCGTCCGCCTGGCGCTCCAGCCAGCGCGAATGGCTGTTAACACCAGGCAGCAGAATCAAAGAGAGACCCATGCTGACCAGAATCAACAACGGCAAGTTCGCAAAGTCTGCCACTCCCCTGAAGCCCAGGGCCGGGCCCCACTTTAGGAGGCAGAGATTGGCGAGATAAAAGCCCAGGTAAGTGAATACAGTCTGGATCATGATGGCACGCGAAACATGGTGTCGAACATGGTGCCCGAATTCGTGAGCCAGGACCGCTTCCACTTCGTCGACGCTGAATTTCTCAAGCAGCGTGTCTGAAAGAATAATGCGTCGCGTGTTGCCCAGGCCCACCAGCGCAGCGTTCGCTTTCTTGCTCTTTTCGCTCAGCTTCCACTCGAACACGCCGCGGACGCGTGTTCGTGCCCGGCGCGAAAGTTCCAGCAGACGGTTGGTCAATTCAGCGTCTTCAATCCGCTTGAACTTAAAAAATATGGGAAACAGGAGCACCGGAGCAAGGTTGGCCAGCAGAACAAAAAAGGCAACGAACGCCGTGGCGGAGATAATCCACCATGCTGATGGCCAGTTTCGCATGGTCCAGTAAACGAATTCAACACCCAGGATGCCGAGCGCTCCGCCTACCGCCATTCCTTTCAACTGGTCCTTCACCCAGTTCCACAACGTCAGATTCGACAGCCCGTAACGATGCTCCAGGCGGTAGCCCTTCAGGTAGCTGAGCGGAAGCCCTGGCAATTCTAAGATCAGGCCGAAGAGGATGAAGTAGATCAATAAGGCAAGAGCGGGGTGAGAAGTGACATTTTCAGCAAACGTCCGCAGACCCGCTGCCCATCCGGCAAAAAGCAGGAGAAGGAGCAGGCCAAGGTCGAGAGCAAATCCTGCGACCCCCAGGATACGTCCGGCACGGTGATAACTTTTGGCACGCTGTGGATCATCCATGATCAGGAAATCTTCAAGCCCTCATTCAGGATTGCGATTTGCGCCGCGCAAAGTCGGCAATCGCATCGAGGAGAATCGTGACCTTCTCCCGCGAGGGGGCTTCCGCGTAAAGGCGCAGCACGTTTTCGGTCCCCGAGGCTCGCACAAGAACCCACATTGAGTCCCCCAGAATCATTTTCACGCCGTCCTGGTCATCCACGGAGAGAACTTTGAAATTTGCTACAGAGTTCAGCTTTCCTGTGCGTGCCAGTTCCACCACTCGCTTCGCCTCGGTTTTATCGAATTCCAGATCCAGCCTTCGATAATGGTGCGGGCCATACTCTTCCTCAAGCTCCTGGATCAGTTCGCCCAGGTTCTTCGCGCGTTGCGCGATGATGTCCGCCAAATAGAGTGAATTCAAAATGCCATCACGCTCCGGCAAGTGCCCGCGTGCCGCGATGCCACCGCTTTCCTCGCCGCCAATCAGGATATCCCGCGCCAACATCAGCTCGCAGATATATTTGAAACCAATAGGCGTAACGTGCAAAGGCAGCCCGTACTTCCCGGCAATCTTGTCGATCATCTGGGTGGTGGAGACCGTCTTGACCACTTCGCCTTTCAGCCCTCGTTCCGCGACCAGATGCCGCAGCAATATGGAAAAGATCTTGTGCGAATCAACCGAGTTCCCCTGAGCGTCAACGGCTCCGATTCGGTCAGCATCACCATCCGTGGCGAATCCAGCGTCGGATTTCGTCCTTACAACCGCCTTGCTCAAGTCAGCCAGATGAGGATCGATCGGCTCAGGATTGATTCCCGGAAACAGCGGATTGTGCTGGGAGTGAATCTCAGAAAATGAAATTCCGGCCCCTTCAAATAAACGTGCAATACATCCCCGGGCCGCGCCAAACATCGGATCGATCACAAACTTTTTCCCGCTCGCGCGAATACGGTCGAGTGAAATCCGCGTTTTCAGTTGGTCGAGTTAAGGGCTGACGAGATCGGCCGTTTCAATCGCGGCGGCGCTTCTTGAAGCATGCGCTTTTCGGGGATCGTCAGCAGGAAGATAGGCCTCAACCTTCTTCATGATGACTGGCGAAGCCGAGCCGCCGTAAGGAGCTTTGAACTTGATGCCATTCCAGATATAGGGATTGTGGCTGGCGGTAACCATCAGCGCGCCCGCTGCTTTTTGGGCTATCACGGCGTAACTGACGGCTGGGGTCGGGGTGGCCCGGTCGGCCAGCAGCACCGCAATCCCTTCAGCCGCCACCTGCCGCGCCGCCTCCCGACCGGCCTCGGCGGAAAGGAATCGTGTATCATAGCCAACCACCAGTCCCTGTTCCGGCTGTCCTTCGTGGTGAACATATCGCGCGATGGCACACGCCACCCGTCGCACGTTCTCGAAAACAAATGTGTCGCCGATAACTCCGCGCCAGCCGTCGGTCCCGAATTTGATCTCCTCAGCCGATTGGCTCAGGCCAGCCTCCCTTATAGCAAGCTCTTCTTGCCTCGCCGTTCAAGCTCCTGCACGGCCTTGCCCACTTTCTGCGATTCCTCGCGAGCGCAAACCAGCAACGCATCACCGGTCTCTACGATCACCAGATTTTCCACGCCGATAGTCACAAGATATTTCCTGTCCGCGACAATCATGTTTCCCCGGGAATCAAGGCATAGCGAATTTTCCGGCCTCACGTTGCCCTGGCTGTCCTTTGCGCTCAGATCGTAAGCCACTGCCCAGCTTCCCACATCACTCCAGCCGATATCGGCAGGAACGGCATACACATGTTCAATCTTTTCCATCAGAGCGTAGTCGATTGAGACCTTCTCAAGCTGAGGAAACCATCGTCTCAGTGCCCGCTTGTTATCGATGCCGCCCGCCAGGGCAATTCGTTCAAGGCCGGCCGCCATCGCTGGCTGGAATCGGCGCGTATTGGCGAGCAACGTTGACGCGCGCCAGACGAACATGCCGGCATTCCACAGGTAGCGCTTCGACGCCACGTATTTCCGCGCCAGCGTAAACGCGGGTTTCTCTGTGAAACTCTCCACGCGAAACACTCTTTCGTTTCCGATCTCCTGTTCAAGCCCGCCCAGCCGGACGTAACCGTATCCCGTTTCCGGACGCGATGGTTGAATGCCCAGCACGACGGAACGCCCTTCGGTATCAGCCCAGCGGCACGCAGCTTTCAAGGCATTGCGAAAGGCTCCCGGTTTGCAAATCACATGGTCGGCCGGGAGTACGGCCATGATTCCATCCGGATCGCGCCGGAGAATTTCGTAAGCCGCCAGGCAAATGGTCGGCGCGGTATTGCGCTGCGCAGGTTCCGCGACGATCTGGCGTTCCGGGATGTTCGGCAGAAGACGGACAATCTGCGACCGCACAAGACTGTTCGTGAAAATATAAATCTGTTCCGGTGGCACCATTCCGACCACTCGTTCAACCGCCTGTTCAAGAAGCGTGCTGCCTCCAAAAAGGTTCAGCAACTGCTTCGGCGTCTTGCGGCGGCTGAGCGGCCAGAAACGCGTGCCGCTTCCCCCGGCCATGATGACCACGTAAACGTGAGCGTAAAGCGAGTTCCGCAATTTCATCGCTTTGCCCGTTAGCGTCCTAATCGAACAGAATCGTCTTGTTTTCCCCAAACTTGAAGCCGTGGCGGGCAAGTGGTCCCCTGAAGTCCTTGTCAACGTCCGGCACATAGAACTTGAGGATGCGCGTCTTCTCAATGGGTGCCAGACGGTAACGCCCTGCCCCTGGCGGTACCACCCACGTGTCGCCGGCGTGGTAGCCCAGCCAGCCCGCAGCAGTTTCCACTCGCCCTTCGCCAGCTACAACTGAAAGGGTCTCCACGCGCGCTGCCGCCGCTTTCAATCGGGCCACCTTGTGCAGCCGTAGTTCCTCGACCGCAAAGTACGGGCAGGCAAGGATGTACCGGCGGGACCCAAACTGTTCCCGAACCACTCTGCAAGGAAGGTTGCGGAGCGGCGGCGCATCAGGCTTGATCACCTCAAATCCTTTGCCCAGATGAAGTGGGCGAGGTTTTCCGTCGAGACCCCGCCTCCCAAAATCATCCAGCCGATAGGTCATGTCGGAGTTCTCTTCTGCTTCAAAAAGAACTAGCCCCGGCCCCAGAGCATGGACGGTCCCTGGGGGAACAAAAATCGCCTCGCCCGCTTTGGGGTGAAATCGGTAAAGGAGATCCTTGCTTTCGCCGCGCGCACAGGCGGCTCTCAGCGCTTGCGGCGAGGTTTCAGGCTTCAGACCAAGCAATATTTCCGCCTCCGGCTGCGCGTGCAGGATGTACCACATCTCGCACTTGCCCAGATTCCCGGGATCGTGCTTGCGTGCGTAACGGTCGTCCGGATGAACCTGGAGCGAAAGCCAGTCGCTGGTGAAAATGTACTTGGACAGGATCGGAAACCGCCGATCTTTCCAGTTCAGGCCATTCAATTCGCTCCGAAACTTCCGGGATGCCTCGCCCAGAGTGAGCCCCGCGGCGTGGCTATTCAAGATCTTTGAAGTCTCATCCGTGATCCACACCTCGCCGATCAGGCTGTGAGCAGCAGGCTGGACGGAAACTCCACGATCATCCGCAATCTCCTCAGGCTCAGGCCACTCAAATAGAGGAGCGAGGTCATCTCTCCCCCAGATTTTTGGCTTATAGATCGGAGAGAGCTTGAGGGGCGTGTCCAGTTTTGGCATATGTTGCTTCGAGCAGCACGAGGAGCCGGCAGTTGGGCGCCCCGCTGCGCATGATCTCAAATCTGCTCTTTCAATTGAGGGACCTGCCCGCCTGAAGGGGGGCACTACTTCGACCGGCAAGGATGTTTCGGCCACCCCTACAGTTCGCTGAAGAATTTCTTCATCCGTTGCAAGCCTTCCTCGATGTTCTCTTGAGAAGTTGCGTAGGAGAGCCGAATGTGCTCATCGGTCCCGAAACCTGGCCCCGGCACAACTGCCACGTGCGCTTCTTCCAGCAACCTGTCCACCAGGCCTTTACAATCGGCCACGCCGTCTTTCTTCAGGTAAGCGCTGACGTTAGGATAGACATAAAACGCGCCCTCCGGCATTGCGCACTTAATTCCCGGGATGGCCCGCAGGCCGGCGACGATCTTGTCCCTGCGCCGTTGGTACTCGGCAAGCATTGTTTGGACAGAATCCTGGGGCCCGCGTAACGCCTCCAGGGCGGCCTTTTGCGAAATCGAAGTCGGATTGGAGGTTGAGTGACTCTGCAGTTTCAGCATATTGCTCAGCAGGTTTTTGGAGCCCAATGCAAATCCGACTCGCCAACCCGTCATGGCGTAGGTCTTTGACAGCGAACCCACCGTAATCAGAACATCGCGATTTCCCGAATGGGCAAGCGAAAATGGCTTCCTTCCGTCATAGAGGAATTGGCAGTAGCACTCATCCGTCATCAGCAGGACATTCTTACGGACTGCCAATGCCAGCAGCCGTTCCATCTCATCGTTCGATATCACCGCGCCTGTGGGATTGTTCGGAGAATTGACAATGATCATCCTGGTTTTTGCCGTGATCAGCTTTTCCACCTCCGAGGCACGCACCTGGAAGTTATCTGTCTCACTCGTCGCGAGCGGCACCGGCTTGCCGCCCGCATAGTTGACGATGTCCAGATACGAAACCCAGTACGGCACCGGCAGAATCACTTCGTCGCCATGGTTAATCGTTGCCGCGACGGCCTCAAAGATAGCCTGCTTGCCGCCAACGGTCACCAGGCATTCTTCAACCTTGTAATTGGAACCGAAGTCTTTGGCGTGGCGCTCGATAATGGCGTCTTTCAGTTCCTTGATGCCGCTGGTCGGCGTATATTTTGTGAAGTTCTGATTGATCGCCTCGATCGCAGCCTTCTTAATATTGTCGGGAGTCGGGAAATCCGGCTCGCCCGCGCCGAAATCGATTAGACTCACTCCACTCGCCCGTAGTTGGGCAGCCTTCTGAACCACTGCCAGAGTGGATGAAACCGAAATTCGTGAAATACGCTCTGAAAGTTGCATAGATTTAAACCTCGTGAAATTTTGAAACCACCTTCTTGCTTAAACGCTCTTCTACCACAGGGGGTACCAGGTCCTTGACCGATCCTCCGTGCCGGCAGATCTCCTTCACCAGACGCGAACTCACATACGCATACGATTCTGCCGGCATCAGGAAAATCGTCTCCAGCTTCGGCTGCAGTTTCCGGTTCGTCAGGGCCATCTGGATTTCGTATTCATAATCAGAAAAAGCCCGGATGCCGCGAACAATCGCTCTTGCGCTTTTTCTGACCGCATAATCCACTAGCAGCCCGCTAAACGTGTCCACAGAGACATTCTGCATATCTCGTGTCACTTCCTGCAGCATCTCGAACCGCTCCTCAACAGTGAAGAGTGGTTCCTTTTCGGCATTCGTCAGCAGGGCCACGATCAAATGATCGAAAATCCGACAGCTTCGCTCGATCAGATCAAAGTGGCCGTTTGTTATTGGATCGAAAGATCCTGGATAAATCGCGAGAATGTCTGACATAAGCTGAAGTGTAGTGCGCGCCAGCGTCGCCGTCCACTAAAAGAGCATTCTA
>JBJKQK010000084.1:0-13010 GCA_046705285.1 Terriglobia bacterium | reverse complement strand
CGGCGAAGTACTCCTGCTGTGGGTCGGCGGAAAGATTTTCAAGTGGCAGCACGGCGATGGATTGAATCTTCGAAAAGGGCACGCCATGGCTGGCTCCAACACTCGGCAGCAAGTGGTCGCGCAAGCCTCCGACGTTGAAGGCATAAAGCGTTCCGAACACAGCGAGAGCGGCAAATGCAGCAACTCTAATGACGCCAAGCCAGTGGCTTCTCTCGCGGCGTTCCTGGACCATTGTTGGTGGCTGCGCTGCCGCAGTTGAGGCTGAATCGGCTTGTGGTTGCTCAGGCACTATCTTCAAGCCCATCTCGTCCAGCGCCGCGCCTGTGCCAGGCTCCTCGGGCGGCGGGTTTTGCAAAGGCCGCCGGTCATAGTCCGGCGCTACAGAGTCTACCGCGGCGACAAAGCGATAACCGTGGCGCGGCAGAGTCTCGATGAAGCGCGGATTCTCCGCCGAATCACCCAATGCTTCGCGGAGCTTGTTGATAGCTGTATTGACGCTGTGGTCGAAATCGACAAAGGTGTCAGCCGACCAAAGCTGCTGTCTTATTTCCTCTCGAGTGACAACCTGGCCGGGCTCCTCCAGGAGGAGGGCCAGAATCTGCAAGGGCTTTTCCTGCAACCTGATCTTGAGGCCCTGCTTGCGCAGCTCTCCTGCGCGGAGATCCAGCTCGAAGACTCCGAAACGAAGAATGTTGGGAGATGGGACGGCCTCTGGCACGGCTGAGCCTCCCGCAGATAAATTCAGATTACCACGTTCTGAATCTCGTTCCAATAAACATCTGAGCCGGTGATGCTGCGGGCGAAACCTCGAATTATCAATGAGTTTCCTGATGAGGTATAGATGAGCACCAGATGAGCTGCCGTGCATTGAAAGGCATACTGGACTGGGTGAAACTGAGTGCGGTTGAAGGAAAGCTGCCTGGCGGTCGGGATCGAAAGACAACATGGTGGTGACCGCACCGGCCGCTTACCGCAAGTTAGAAAATGGAGGTGCTACGATGAAAACGATTCGTCGCTTTATGGTCCTGAGTGGGCTTTCCATGGCGCTTTTCGCCCTGGTTGCGATTGCGGCAAAGGGTCAAGTGCTCGGATCGAGCCAATTCACCGGGACATTTACTCTTCCCTTTGAGGCCCGGTTGGGAGCAATAACCCTGCCAGCAGGTGATTACAGCATTCGCTATGGGCGTCTAAACAACGGAGGAATCTACACGGTGGCGATTGTTGCCAAAGCGGGAGGAGGTCCACACGGTTGGGTTCTCCCAGAGTCGGCTGAGCCTATTTCAGCAACCAAGAATGCGCTCGTCTGCATCCGCCAAGGCAACAAAAGATTCGTCAGCGAACTCCAAATGGCTGAGATCGGCGAGTCTGTCCGCTTTGCGTTGCCACACCGAGCAGAACTGATGGCGAAACTGCGGAACCACAGCGGAAACACCCAACTGGCCGAAGTGCGCATTCCCATTGAGCGCATGCCGATTGGAAGGTAAGAAACTGGTAAGATAGCGTAGGCTTGTTCTTCGAATAGGGCACAAAATCACAGTTCCCCGAAGAACAAGTCCTGCGCCGTCGGCTCAGCGTGGGCAGGTGCGCGGTACATGGGACTGGTATAATCGGAGGTCATGCGTCCGGAATTCAGTGCGATTTCCTTCCAGGATCGATCGAAGGCCGAGGGCAACATCGAACGTCTGATAGCACGCTTGGCGCCAGAGTTGCTGGTACCGGCGGCCTCACTGCTGGCGCATTCCCCTGACCCTGACGGAGCCTTGAATTTGCTGGAACGTTACGTCCAGGGTGCGCCGCCGGACGTACTGGAGGACCTGGCGAAATACCCCACGGCCCTGACCTATGTGGTGGCGATTTTCGGCTACAGCACTTTTCTCGCAGAAAGTTTTTTTGCCGACCCTTCTCTTCCGGCGCAGTTTGCGCGCGACCGGAAATTCACTAAGCTGAAGTCGCGGGAAGAGTTGATGCAGGACTACGCGCGGTTTTCCACCACGCATCCTGACCCGTGGCTCTCCGCACAACTGGCTCGCTTCAAGCGGCGGAACTATCTCCGCATTGTGTTGAAAGATGTGCTGGGGCTTTCGACGCTGGGCGAGACTACGCTCGAGCTTTCGATGCTGGCGGACGTGATGCTGTGGAACGCGCTGATTTACTGTGACTTGGAACTGGAGAAGCGCTATGGCCAGCCGCAGTATCGAGACGCACAGGGCCGCATTGTGCGCAGCGGTTTCAGCATTGTTTCGCTGGGAAAACTGGGTGGCAACGAACTCAATTACAGTTCCGACATTGACCTGCTTTTTCTGTATGAGAAGGACGGCGAAACGGCGGGGGGCAGCGAGCCGAATTCCATTATCAGCAACTAGGAATACTTCGTGCGCTTGGCGCACGCCATCACCCGCACGATCACCCAGTCGACTCCCCAGGGGCAGGTGTTTCGCGTGGACTTGCGCCTGCGCCCGGAAGGAGAGATGGGGGACCTGGCGATCAGCCTGAAATCGGCGCTAGCCTATTACATGCACAGGGCGCGCGAATGGGAACTGCAGATGCTGATCAAAGCGCGTCACTCCGTGGGACACCCGCGAGTGACGCGCGAGTTCCTGCGCGCCGTGGAGACCTACATCTACGGCTCGCCCGCCGACTTTGCCGCTGTGGAAGCGGTTCTGCGGGCGCGAGAGAAGATTTCCCGGAAGCTGGAAAAGGGACGGTCGCGCGCCATCGACGTGAAGTTGCACCGGGGAGGCATCCGTGACATCGAGTTCCTCACCCAGTGCCTGCAGCGTCTGCACGGCGGAGAGGACCGATGGGTCAGGTCCGGAGGTACCCTGCTGGCACTCCGCAAACTAAACGACAAGGGCTGGATCAGCGATCACGACTATGCCGCATTGGTCAGCGCCTATGAGTTCCTCCGAAAACTGGAACACCGTGTCCAATTCGAGCTGGGACTGCAAACCCATCGTTTGCCCACGGAAGCCGACGCGCTGGACCGCCTGGCTCGCCGTATGGGAATCGACAGCAAGAAGTCGCCGGGAAGAAAACTTCTGAGGAAAACCCAAAGCGTCTTTGCCACAGTGGGCGAGATTCATCAACGTATAGTGCAACCGGATGTAGTGCCCATCCCGGGGACGGCATACGCGCTGAAACCTTTGATCGTTCCTATTGGCGATCAGGCGCCCCACTCTTTCAAATCCTTGCTTGAATATCTTGACGCTCAGGCTCCCGGCCTTGCCGAGGTGGTCCGGAGCGCGAATGTTCCAGACAGGGCGCACAAAAACGTGACGCGGCTGTTTGGCGCATTGCTGGCTCATCCTGAAAGCTTCAGCTACGCGTGCCGGCAGCCTGCATGCGTGGAGCAGGCCATTAAGGTCGGAGCCTCGAGCGATTACCTGACCAGCTTGCTGGTCCACCATCCTGAAGACACTTCCGCTTTGGATTGCCGGGAAGCAGGACGCCGCGTGTCGGCAGACCAGGCTGAGATGGACATCAAGGTTGAAAAAACGATCACAGTGGAACCTTTCCCTTGGGCGCAGGAAGGTGCATTCGACGTTCGCGAGAAGATGGCATTGCTGCGGCGAAACTTCCGCGCCACCGTGCTGGAGCTGGGTGCTGCGGACCTGGTGGAGATGGGCGATATCTTTGCCCGCCTGGAACGTTGGTCTGAACTGGCGGTAAGGTCGGTGGTCAGCTCTCTCTCGATGGGACTCGATGTGCACGACTCCGCATCGAGTCCTAAACCCGAAGGCTCACGGGAGGCCCCGTTTGTGATCGTCGGGCTGGGCCGTCTGGGAATGAGCGAATTCGATCTGGCCTCAGATGCCGACCTGATGTTTGTCGCGCCGGCTGATACGTCACGGGAAGAAGTTGCGAACCAGATGCACCTGGCAGAGAAAGTCATTGAAATGCTGTCAAGCTACACCCGGGATGGAACGCTGTTCGCGGTCGATACGCGGTTGCGGCCTCGTGGGCAGGAAGGAGAACTTATCCCCACTTACACTTCGCTTCTCGGTTATGTCAGGGAATCCGCGCATGGTTGGGAAGCGCTGACCTATCTGAAAGCCTGCCCGCTGGCCGGAAACCCGGAGCTTGCGCAAGAGCTGGCCAGCGACCTCGGTGTCCAGATCATGGACCGCTTCCAGCACTATCCTGATCTTGAGGGCGAGTTGCAGTCGATGCGGCGCAGACTGGAAAAGGAAAAGCATGTGCCGCCCTCGAATCCCAAGACGGCTCCCGGCGGCTATTATGATGTCGACTTTGCGGTTTCCTGCCTCCGGCTTCGGCATAGGATTTTGCTTCCGCCTGGTGCCAATATGGCTGCGCAAATCGAAGCACTGGAGTCCGCCGGAGCGCTCAGCAAGGCGGATGCCCTGGCGCTTCGAGGGGGGGCCGCTTTCCTGCGCAGTTACGACCATGCCGTCAGGCTGGTGACAGGTAAGGCTGCTGACGGATTGCCGGCGCACGTCGGACACCGCGAGGCAGTGGAAAATCTGGTACGCCACTGGGGACTTGTTCCGCCTTCGTCGACCTTGGCCGAGAGGCTGAAAGAGGTTCAGCGGGAAGTGCGCTATGTCTACCGGCGCATGATTGGTTCAGAATAATCTCCACCTTCCATCGCATAATGTAACCGATTGATGATAAATGGAATGTCTGACGCAGGAGATTTTTCCTGCCAGGGTAATCCCATCTTGACAAAAGGCGAACAAAAAGCGAAAATCTGTATGAGCTTTTTAGGGGGTTACACCGATGGAAAGTCTGCTTGCCACGTCCGCGCGTTGTATTCACTTGCCGCCGAACGCGGTCACTGGTTGCCAATCCGGTCCGGTCGCTCAGGAGCCCTCATCTCTGCCAGCCACAAGCTGTGCCGCGGCCAACGGGCTGCGCGGGGTTTCCGGCGGCTCTGGAACAGCGCACTCAAAACTTGTGGGTATTGCCCGTATGGCTCAGGCCAGTCCACGCCTGCACAAGCGGACGGGCGTCGAGTACTTTGCTTTACCAGTGCGCTCCGCGCTGAACCGAGAATCAAGCCGCCGGATGCCGTTTGTCTGGACGCTGAATCCCTATCGCGGATGCGAGTTCGGCTGCAAATATTGCTACGCTCGATACACGCACGAATTCATGGAACTCTATGACGGGCGCGACTTCGAGCGGAAAATCTTCGCCAAGCTCGGGTCACCCGACCTTCTGCGCGAGGAACTTCGCCGTGCGCGCGACCGTGGCCTTCCCATTGCACTCGGCACCGCAACCGATCCGTATCAACCGGCGGAAAAGCAATTTGAGGTCACGCGCAACATGCTGAAGGTGTTCCTGGAATTCGAAGGCCTCGATTTTTCAATCACTACAAAAAGCACGCTGATCCAACGCGATCTGGATCTGGTTGTGCCCATAGCGCGGCAGAATCGTTTCAGCGTCCACATGACCGTCACTACCCTCGACGAGCGGCTCGCGCGCCTGACTGAACCCAAAGCGCCGCCGCCGTTGAAACGCCTGGAGGCGGTGAAGGAGCTCGTCGCCGCCGGCATCCGAGCGGGTGTTAACGTCGCGCCTATTCTGCCCGGTCTGACGGATTCTAGATCTCAACTTGATGCGCTGGCCCGCGCAGCCTCCGAACATCAAGCCCAGTTCCTATTCGGCAACGTTCTTTTCCTGATGCCCAGCGCAATGGCCCAGTTCATGCCATTTCTCGAGATGGAGTTTCCGCAATTAGTGCGGCGCTACCGGAAGCTCTACCGCTACTCGGCTTACCTGTCGGGAGATTACAAAGATGGCATCAGCAGGCTGGTCGCCGAACTGCGAGCGCGATACCACCTGGACGGCAAACGTGAAGAACGTCCCCTGGCACGACGTTACCAGCAGTTGGCGTTGAACCTGTAACACGCGCAACGTTTGAACAAGCGGGACTTCTCCGGCGCGCCCTATTTGTTCCTGGCGGGAGTCACTCCGATCTGCGGCGGAGCAAACCACCACAGCCTGCCCTCGCTGTCGTAGAATTGCAGTGCCGGTTTCCCGTGAATGACGGTCATCCGTCCGAGAATACGGCCGCTCGGGCCCATCAGAACAAACTGGTGGGCAGCAACTGTCCGGGGCACATGGGGCGTGGTACTCCGCTGTGCGTACGTCTTGAATCCCGTCAAAAATGCGGCAGCCGCAAGGATGATGAACAGAAACAAGCCACCCAACTTGTAGCGCCGGTTGGCCTTTTCAAGCGCGCTGATGCGCGAAGAGAGCCGGACGATATCACGGTTAGGGTCTGTCATGGAAACACCTCCATTCTGGATTTTTTCAAACAATCGAGACAGCAACCCCGATTCCCTGCTTCTCTTCGGATTTCATTCACCTACCTAGGCGCGAACAAAAGTCGGACGTTCCGCTGCGTTTCAACCCGAGTTCTCAAGGCCAGAACGTAGGCGGGAATCGGGCTTGTGTTGTGTTCGATGCAGGTTTCGGCGGCGAGTTGCCAGAGAGGGGTGCAAACACTGTGCCAGATCGCTGATTTTGCTGCGTCGAGAATCACTCGAAATCTTGTTACAATAGGCCGGGCCGGAATTCACACTACCACAGGAGAAAAAATGAAAGTCGCTGCGGTTCAGATGGACGTTAAGATTCTTGATAAAGACCACAACGTGGGTAGAGTTCTTGACAACCTGGAAAGAGTGGCGCGGGAAGGTGCAAAGCTGGCTGTTTTCCCTGAGTGTGCGCTCTCCGGCTATTGCTTCAAAAGCCAGGAGGAGGCGATGCCCGCTGCCGAAAGCATTCCTGGGCCGTCCACGGAGGCGATCGCCGCGGCTGCAAATCACCTGGGAGTTTCGGTGGTGATCGGTATGATGGAGCGCGCGGACGACCATCTTTATAACGTTGCTGCTGTCATCACTCCGGAAGGTATCCAGGGAACGCATCGCAAAATTCACCTGCCTTATCTCGGCATCGACCGCTATAACAAATTGGGCGACGTTCCATTCACGGTGTTTCAGACCGCGCAGGCGAAGATCGGCGTCAATATTTGTTTCGATTGCAGCTTTCCTGAGTCCGGCCGAGTCCTCAAGCTGAAAGGTGCGCAGATCCTGGCCATACCTACCAACTGGCCCGTGGGGTCTGATACCTGGGCGCACATTCCCAAAGTTCGCGCTATAGAAAACCACATGTATGTGATCGCCGCCGACCGCGTGGGCGAGGAGCGTGGGTTTCGCTTTGCCGGGCACTCGCAGATCATTGACGTCACCGGGGATGTGCTGGTGGAAGCCGGTGAAACCGAGGAAACCATTCTTTATGCTGACGTGGAACCGGCGCACGCGGACGAGAATCGCGTGGTGCGAGTCGCCGGGGAATGGGAATTCGACCGCATGGCCTCCCGCCGGCCGGAAATGTACCAACCTATCACCAAACTGAAATGAGGGGCCGGCTGCTGAATCTGTGCGGATGATCTTTGAGGGCCGGGAGTTCTAGACATTAAAGAAATAGAGTTCCGGCTCCTGCCGGGCCTGGCGGAGCAACTCCAGCGCCAGCTCGCGCGCGTGGTAGTCCCCCCACATCGAGGATTCGCCGCACGGCGTCTTGTGTCCCTCCGGTACATAGTCCCATCCTCGTGGCCGATGGTACACGGAATGGAGGATCAGCCCCTGGTGGGACGGATTAATGGACAGATAAGGCTCGGCTAGCAACGTCCGGGCCACAGTGAGCGCCGCCTGCCGGTAGCGTTTGCCGTCGTCCACTCGCTGCGTGAATCGCGCCGCGTAATTGCCAAGGCGCCAGAGGCCCTGTGCTGCGATCGATGCCGCAGAACTGTCGACGGGCTCGAAATCGTTGAAAGGCTCACTGGGTCGCGAGAGATAGTCACCGAGTTTCGCCAGACCTGGCGCGCCCGTATCCCAGTAAGGAATGCCGTCGGTGGGAGTCTGTTCAAGATAGTAATCGGCGGTTGCCTCGGCTGCGCGAAGCATTATGGCCTCAACCTTCTCGCGTCCGCCCAATCCTTCAAGCTCTTCCGAAGGCAGGCTGCGAAGGAACTCCAACTGTTCCGCAAAACCCAGGATTGCCCAGGCCAGCCCTCGCGTCCAGGTCGTGAAAGGCGAATAGCCCTGCTGGGTACCGGGGCAACGATAGCTGCCGTCTATGGCATTGAAGAGCGACTCGTGTGCCACGCGCCCGCGGACGTCGTAGTGGTCGCGGCCTTCTCCGTAATAGACCAAGAAGCGCTCCGTCGCCTCGGCGTGCTGAACCAGACGTTCGAGCAGAGAAACACGCCGGTCGGTTTCCACGTAGAGCGCATAACCAAGCAGGTGAGCAAGAGCGAGCGACCGGAGCGAGCGAATTGTGTCGACGAAAAGAGAATGTGCGCCATTGAAAGAATAAATGTATCCGCCGCCCTCCGCCAGGTGCGACCAGCGAGCGGCCTGAACGGCGCCACTGGTTTTCAAGGCCAGCTTGTAGTAGTCCAGCTCGCGACAATCCGCCTGGAATTTGCCTTCGCGCGCAAGCCGGGCGAGATTGCCAAAAGTGCTGATGACGTTGAAGCCATGATCGTGAACTCCCGTGTGGGCGATGTGGATTTCCATCCACTCACGAGTGCCCCGGCGCCCGCACTCCAGGAACCACGGGTCGCTGGTTGCTTCAAATTGTAGCAGCGCAGATCCGTACTGAAATCCTCGTGTCCAGTCCGTCCATTGGCGTGGCTGATAGGTTCCCTGTACTGTCACCACCGGCGAGCCGGACCCGGGATTCCATGTCTGCTCGATGGCTCGAATTTTGCCAGCCGAGAGTTGGAACAGCCGCTCCAGGTTGGAGCGAAGTTTGCTGGGCGTAAGTTCGAAATCGATTTGGAGCATTCGAGATGACAGCCTCTAGAGGCGGCGGAGATGAAAACCGCCATCCACATTGATCACTTCGCCGGTCGAAAAGGGAAAGTTGCCCTGCGCGATGGCAGCCACCGCCCGCCCCACATCTTCCGGCGTTCCCCATCGGGCGATTGGTGTCAGACCGTCCGCAATCATGCGATCGTATTTTTCCTTTACGACTGCCGTCATGTCGGTGGCGACAATTCCGGGACGGACTTCATAAACATTAATACCGTATTCGGCCAGGCGCGCCGCATAGAGTTGCGTGGCCATTGAAAGACCCGCTTTGCTTACACAGTAATCGCCGCGATTGACGCTGGCCGCGTAAGCCGATACCGAAGAGACGTTAATGACTTTCGGCTTTGCCCGCGCAGTTGGAAGATCCGGAAGCCCTCGAATCCAGTAATTCGCCACTGCCTGAGTCAGAAAATAGGGTCCTTTCAGGTTGATGGCCATCAGCCGGTCAAAACTTTCCTCTGTGGCCTCCAGCAGATCACCGCGCACTTGCGGCGCTGCACCAGCGTTGTTCACCAGAATGTCAATCCAGCCCAGTTCACGCTCTATGAAAGCCAACAGACGGGCCCGGTCACGATGGTTAGCGATATCCGCCCGGAGAGTTTCAAACTTTACTTGTCCTGCGTCCGGCGCTGCGTCCACGCAAAGTTCTTTGCACTCTTCCGCTGCAGTGCTGTTGGTCGCGTAATTGATCACCACTCCAAAGCCTGCTTGCGCAAGGCTGCGACAAATCCCCCTGCCAATACCGCGGGAACCTCCCGTCACCAGGGCTGCTGGAAACTCAGGAAACATGTCCTAAGACTATACCGGATGGAATCATTGGTGTTGCGAAAAAACTGCGGTCAGCGTGGCGAAAAACATTACGGAGCATCGCCCATGGGTAGACGTAACGGTGTGGTTGCAGTAGTATTCGGAAGCCTTGAATTACTGGTTGGCCGGGGGCATAGTTGAAGCGCTGCCCAGCGGATCATGGGTCCAGCACGGGCTGATCGATTTGTTGTTGCCGGTTCACCCTGATTCACAAAGGAACACGGATATGAAAACCATGAACACAAATTCCGAATCTACCTGGAATGCGCCGCGCAGAGCCCGGATGTTGATATTCCTTGTTGCGTTGTTCTGTATAGCGGCGGGATCGGGCAAGCTTCAATCCCTTTTCGCCGTGCAGCCCGAGCCTGCAAAGCCAATTTCACTCGATCCTGAAAATCCACATTATTTTCTGTTTCGTGGCCGCCCGACAGTCTTGATCACTTCTACGGAGCACTACGGCGCAGTCATGAACATGGATTTCGATTATCCGATATACCTGAATGAGCTCCAATCGTGGGGGTTCAACCTCACGCGCCTTTTTTCAGGTGTCTACGTTGAAGATCCCACCTCGTTTCACATTGCCCGGAACACGCTTGCCCCAGCTCCACTGCGTTTTATCTGTCCCTGGGCGCGAAGCGCGCAGCCCGGTTATGCCGGGGGCGGAAACAAGTTCGACCTTCACACGTGGGATCAGGCTTATTTCCATCGCCTGAAAGATTTTGTAGCTCAGGCCGGCAAACGAGGCATTGTTGTGGAGATGGTCCTGTTTTGCCCTTACTACAGCGACCAGCAATGGGAAATCAGCCCCATCAAAGCAAGCAACAACATCCAGGGCATCGGAAACGTTCCAAGAACAAAAGCTTTGACGTTACAGAACGGCCCATTGCTCGCCATCCAGGATGCTATGGTTCGCAAGATTGTTACCGAGCTTCATAATTTCGATAACGTGTATTATGAAGTCTGTAATGAGCCCTATTTCGGCGGCGTGACCATCGCGTGGCAGAATCACATTGTTGAAACGATCAAGAATGCCGAGGCCGCGTTTCCGGAAAAGCACCTGATCGCACAGGGCATTTCCAACGGCTCCAAGAAGATTCCGAATCCCAACCCCTCTGTTTCCATTTTCAATTTCCACTATTCGCGGCCTCCCATGAGCGTGCGCTGGAACTACGGGCTGGATCGTGCCATCGCCGATGATGAAACGGGTTTTCGCGGAACTGGCAACAGCCCCTACCGGCGGGAAGGATGGGACTTTATTCTGGCGGGTGGCAGTGTTTACGATAATCTCGACTATTCGTTCACTGTGGGACACGAAAACGGGACGTTCAAGTTCCCGCCGACGCAGCCAGGCGGGGGCGGCCACAAGCTTCAAGCTCAGCTTTCCATCCTTAAAAAGTTCATCGACAGTTTCGACTTCGTACACATGCACCCGGACGATTCAATCGTCAAAGCCCTCGGCAGCACGACCAAAATCTATGCTCTGGCTCAAACAGGAAAGGCCTATGCGGTCTATGTTGATGGCGGCGGCCCGGAGATAACTTTGCAGTTGCAAGTTCCTGCCGGGCGTTATCACGCTGAATGGATCGACACTCGCACCGGCGCGGTCGATAAGTCGGAAGATATAAACCACGGGGCCGGTATCCTGATGCTCGCTTCTCCTTCGTATAGGGCCGACGTAGCGCTGAGGCTCGTTCGGCAGGGAAATTGAACTATTCACTAACTTAGTAACTCCGGAAAGCTATCTTGCCATCCACCCTCCGTCCACTGTGAAAATGGAGCCGTTTACATAGTCAGACGCCGAGGAGGCAAGGAATACTGCCGTGCCTTGCAGGTCTTCCGGCTTTCCCCACCTGCCGGAGGGAATTCGCTCGAGGATGGCCTTGTTGCGTATGGGATCACTTCTCAGCGCAACCGTGTTGTCCGTTTCGATATACCCGGGAGCAATTGCGTTGACCTGCACTCCCTTGCCAGCCCATTCGTTGGCCAGAGCTTTGGTCAGTTGGCCAATCCCGCCCTTGCTGGCCGAATAGCCAGGAACCGTGATGCCTCCCTGAAAAGTCAGCAGCGATGCAGTGAAAATGATCTTTCCCTTTCCTCTTGCCACCATGCCCTTGCCGATTTCACGAGTCAGAATGAATTGTGAATTCAAATTGACTTCCATCAGCGTGTCCCAGTATTCATCGGGGTATTCAGTAGCGGGTTTGCGGAGGATCGTCCCGGCATTGTTGACGAGAACGTCGATGACAGGAAAATCTTTTCCCAGCCGTTCGATCAGCACGTATACAGCTTTACGGTCTACGAAATCGCAGGCATAACCTTTGAACCGGCGTCCCCGCGCCAGGACTTCCTTTTCGACCTCACTGCCGGAGGGTTCCATTGAGCGGCTGACCCCCACAATGTCAGCCCCCGCTTCTGCAAGTCCGAGAGCGATCGCCTGGCCAATGCCCCGCCTGCATCCAGTAACCACCGCGATTTTTCCATCCAGTTTGAATTGGTCAAGAATTGTCATTTTTAGTTGTTCGAAATCTCCACACTAGCTATTGCGCACCCTACGGACCCTTGAAACGAACACCCTCCGAGGCAGTTGACCGCGAGAACATAATTGACTCGCAAGGCGCAAACGACAACGTCAAACGTCGCGCATCAGTATAGATGCAATTTCAAATGAATGGAACCACACTTGCTCTCAACCCTGTCAAGTGTGATTCATCCGCCGATGGCTGGATCATGTACAGTGTTTGCAGGCGTGCCATTCGGTCGACGGGCCCGCTGGGGGACACACAGATCGTCAGCGAGGCTGGATTCCTGGTTCAGAGGAAATGGCAGGTCTTCTGGTGAAGCTTTGGGAATCCTTCAGGGACACTTGGGCGACGGCGAAAACAGCGCTATTCAGGTGAGTGGACTGCTCATCCTACGGCGGAGGGCAGCAGACTTTAAAACTGGAATGCTCACGGTCGAATCGCAGGTCCGCGAGGGGCGGATTTGGGGTCCCAAGCCTGGAGAAGGACTCGAATAATCCCAGTCGGGCTTGTCACGCGCGGCTGGCTCAGAAAATGCCCTTGGCATCCTGCCGACTTGGATCTGAAGACTCTATTTCCCCAAATCCATACGCCATAACTTCCAGGCTCTCACAACATGCTGGGACAGCCCCCTTGTTCGCGACCGTGCTCCCGAGTCTCGCCTCCGTTCTGTGATCCCAATCCTTCCACATCCGTTCTTGGCCCTCAGGTGACATTGTCGTTCCTGTAAGAATCGCTTAACTCCAGCTCTGGCACGTAAGTGCGGGAACGACCATGAACTTCTATCTGCACGTGGCTGTAAAAGCGAGAACTACGCCGTGCGTAGTCCGGCGCATGTTTCGCT
>JBJKQK010000083.1:0-78476 GCA_046705285.1 Terriglobia bacterium | reverse complement strand
ATCACGGAGTCAAGGCCGTCGCGGTTTGATTTTGTGCCAACCGTCTTGATCCGGATCGCATTGGCTGTGTTCAGTCCCTCATTCCTGTAAAGATAGGCTGGGCCATTGTTGGTGCTGAGCAGAACATCGAGGTAGCCATCGTTGTTGATGTCGGCATAGGCCGCACCGCGGGCTACTATTTTCTTCAAGAAGCCGGCTTGCTTGCCGATGTTCTTGAAATGGCCGTCTCCGAGGTCGTGAAACAGCAGAGGCCGCTCGGCATAGGTGACCTGTGGTTGGATAAGCGAAATATCAGGCTCAATGTGTCCGTTGGCCGCAAAAAGGTCCAGCAGGCCATCAAGGTCATAGTCGAAAAAGAAGAGGCCAAAGGTCAGTGAAAGGCGGCTGTCCTGTCCGAGTGATGATTCCGGCGCGACGTCAATGAAGAATCCATGCTTCTGATTCTGGTAGAGGCCGAGCATCTGGTTTGAGAAATTTCCGATGGCGATGCTGGGGTAGCCCGAGCGGTTATAGTCTGCGGCGGTGATTCCCATGGCCCCGCGGGCGACACCGTTCATGTCATAAGCGATTCCAGCCTGGATGGAAACCTGGGTGAAGGTCCCATTGTGGTTGTTGCGGTAAAGTTTGTTGTCCTCAGTATCATCGGCTACTGCGATGTCCGGCCAGCCGTCCATGTTGTAATCGACGATGACCACTCCCATATTCTTGCCTGTCGGATTGTAAATGCCCGCTTGCTTGGTGACATCTTCGAACCGGCCATTGCCAACGTTGTGAAACAGACGGTTGGATTCCCCGTCATAGGCTTCGGGAGTGCAATACGATTTGTGACGGCCGTCCAGCGTGCAGTAGATGTCCGTTTTCTCTGACCACTTCACGTAATTGCACACGAACAGGTCGAGTTTTCCGTCGCGATCGTAATCAAACCAGGCGGCGCTGGTACCAAAACCGGTGTTGTTTACGCCCGCCTCTCTTGTAACATCGCGAAAAGTGCCGTTGTGCTCGTTGTGGAAGAGATGAGCTTCGCCGAGCGCCGTCACGTAAATGTCGTCCCAGCCGTCGTTGTCGTAATCACCGACCGCTACACCCATTCCATACATGGGGATATTCAGGCGAGCGCGGGCTGTAACATCCGTAAACGTTCCGTTGCCATTGTTGCGGTAAAGCTTCATTGTGGTTTGCCGGACGACGTGGCCGGGGAAATCCGTGCCGTTGATCAAAAGAATGTCCTGGTTCCCGTTATTGTCGTAATCGATGAAGGCACACCCCGATCCCATCGTTTCGGGCAGGTACTTGTTGCCAAAAGCGCCGTTGTTGTGGATGAAATGAATCCCCGCCTGAGGCGCAATGTTGACGAAACGCCTCCCGGCGGTCGAGGGAGGGTCCGCAGCGGCAAGGCGTAGCGGATCGATGATCTGTGCCGCGCCAGCCGCCATCAGAAAGTCTTTGAGAAAGTCGCGGCGCGACCAAGCACTGCTCATTTTGGGTCGTATACCTTTCTTTCGGGGGAGTTCAGCCCCATGAACATGAAGAACAGAACAGCGGCCAGCCCCGATTTTTAACCGTCTTTAGACGGTGCCCCAGATTTACTGAAAAGATCTGTCTTCAGCTACAAGCTTGTGTGCGGCATGTGGCTGAGGTACATTTTTTGCCGCCCTCAGTTTTTGCCTGACCTGCTGCTTTTGCACCTGCTGCGGTGAGACAATGTGGGCAGTCTGCGGACTAATAAGTCCGGGCTGCATCACGATCTTGTGATCAGCCTGCGGTTTGAATTCCAACTCCGCCACCGTCGGCTGGGGGAGCTGCGACTCACTTTTGAATCTCCCCGGTATCTGATGTGACGCCACCGGCTTAATCCCCAGTTCCGCCATCATTTTATGCTCAACGCGCATGTCGCGCCTGGCCCGTCTCAGGTCGGCCAGATAGTCATAGCTGCCGTCGACCTTGTAGTGGGCCAGCGCGGTGTTCTGCATCTTTCCCAGTTTACCCGGTAACCAGCCCCACCGCTGCCCGTAATTCCAGTAGAACTTCAGCCCCTCGGGTTGTTCATCGTTGATTGAAACTTCCTCATGGATGGGGTTGGCGAGATTGTTCGCGTTGGGGTGCTTACGCTTGAAAGGACCCGTGATGGCACGGGAAATTTCAAGGGCTTTAAAGCGTAAATACAGCTTCTCTTCAAGATTCGACATGGCATAATCCTGCAGCCCGCGGTAACAAAGCATCAGGTTGTAATTGGCTGCCAGATTTTCCGGATCGATGCTCAGGGTGTGCTTAAACTGTTTGACGGCTGCCTTATATTTTTTCTCAAGGAAAAGAATGCGACCCATTGCATTACTCACCACGCGGTCTACGGGATGTGTGGCCGCAGCCGCTGCAAATTGCTTGTAAGCCTGCGGATACTTTCCGTTCGTCTCGTACACCAGACCCAGGTAGTAATGCGCGCTGGCGAGTGGGGGATCGATTCCGAGGGCGGTTTTAAGATATGGAATTGCCTGATTAACATTACCCTCTTGAACGAGGGCACGGGCGATATTCACCCACCCGTTAGCATACCTGGGGTTTGCCTTGACAGCCATCTTGAAGGCTCGTTCCGCACCTTTCAGATCGCCCTGGAGCAGCAGCCCGATGCCGTAATCATTCCAGCGATAAACGTCTTGCGGAAGCACCTTGATGTTCTGCTGGAAAGGTTGGTTCGAGGCCGGCAAAACGGGAATGGTCACCTTGTCCTCGGACATCACCACGATAGGGACATTTGGAATTTTCTTGTACTTTGCGGCAACGCGCTCTTTTACAGGGTTGCCATCAAAAATCCACTTGGTGTTGTCCTCTTGGGTGTTGGTCAGTCGATTCTTCTGAAACGGGTCACGCTTGCCCGAAAAGGCCCACTGTGTAATCCACCAGTTGAACTTGCGGTAATTCAACTTAGCGGTGAAAGTGATCTTGTTGCCACAGTCTTTCGGAACCTTGATGCGGAAATGCACGGTGGCGGCCGCGCCCGGCGGAATCAAGTGCACGTAAACGTCAGCGTGATCCGACCAGGAGTTGCGCTTGTTGATCCAGTGCCCGCCCGCATCCAGCGAATAGGATCGGAAGACTTGCGCACCCGGGTCAACAGGACCCTTGCCGTTGTCGGCGACCTCGCCACTCCAGAAAATGATGTGCCCGTTGTTGTCCACAGCCTTGAGTTCCACCCACACCATTTGGGCGTCAACCGTGCCGCCGGGGAAGAAATGACCGACGCCGCGGGTGCGGACCACCACATCCACGCGAGCGGTTTCGCCGCGGCGCAGGTAGGCAACCCCCCGATTGAGAGGGGCCATCAGCTTGGCAGGCCGGCCAACTGTGACCTCGGAAGACTCCAGCCCGCGGGCCGATTCTTCACCGACTGCAAACATGGTGGAGGTTTGTCCCCCTCCACCCAACAGTTGGACCGGGGCCATTTCTTCTCTCGAGCCTTTCGGCTCCTGGGTAATGCCGAAAATGTCAACCGTGACCTTGTCGGCTTTCAGGAAATCCTCGACATCATTGACCTGTTTCATGTGGCCGTAGCTGGTCGGGACGGCGGTGTTTGCCGCGACAAAGCGATGCGAATTGACGTAACCGTCAATGTTGCCGTAGTCGTTGGATTTGACCAGGGGCATGTGGCACTCCACGCAGGTCAAAGGTTTCGGCGGGTAGTAGAACGATCTGGCGCTGTGGCCTGAAACGCCGCTGGCCTGCCAGTGATCGTAATCGTCAAACCCGCGAATCCAACGATAGTGGTTGACTGGAACATCCAGGTGCACTTTATGGCAAACCGAGCAGAACCTCGCGTTTTGTTTGTTGTTATGGAGAAACGGCCGAAAGAACGCCGCGCGGTGAGGTTTGGGATCGAGAAGAATCGAAAAGTAAGCGATGTCGCGGATAACCGGGTTCCTACTGGAAGCATAGCGGTCGAGAGGCGGGTACTTGAAAATGTAGCTGCCATTTCCCATGGTGCTGGTGACGCGCTCGATCGAATGGCAGGAGACGCAGCTAAGACCTGCCAGGGCTTCCGGCGTATGCTCAATCTCACGGATCGGATATTTCTGCATCATGTCCGTGAAGGCCACAGCCTGGTCATGGCAGCCCGCGCACCACATCGAAGACTTGATGCCTACCGTGTCCTGCATGTATTCAATTGCTTTGCGATACCACTGATCGTTAAAGGAAGAGTAATGGTGCATTGAGTCGTACCATTGACGATAAATGTCTTTGTGGCACGGCTCGCAACTCCTGGCGTTCAGGAAGAATTCTCTTGGGACGGTTCCGCCATTAGCAGATTGGGCCGAACTGGGCCATATCAGACTCTTATCACCCCCGCCTTCTTTGTACATGCTTGTCGGTGCGATCAGCGGATTTCTGATGATGTATTGCTGGCTGGGGAAATAATGCTGGTATACAGTTGCCCCGCCGTAAAAGACCAGCGCGCCCACGCAGGCGGCTCCGGCAATCTGCCAGATGCGCGGGGCAAAGGAAGGCGCTTTGTGATCGCGCAGCCAACTGCGCAGACGAACCAGAAGGAAAAAAAGGCCGCCAATTGAACAGCCCACGTGAAAATAGAGCGCGAGATTGTGGCGTTGCGTCATCCCGACGATGAACAGATAAACCCCGAAGCCTGCCGCCGCCGCGAACAGAAGGGCGGAAATGCGCCCGGAGAGGCTTGAGAGGAAACCGCGGTGACGTCGGAGATAGATGGCAAAAAGTACGGCGACAACAACCCCTATTAAGGGATGTAGGAGATCATTGAGGACGTAGAAGAGATCTGGAGTGGAATACGCTGCCAGGTAGGCGGCATTGAACACGAGGACCAACCCGAGAATGAAAAGAACCGTATTCAGGCGCCGACGGCGTCCGTCGTCTTTACGATCAGCACTCATTTTGCCTGCGGGTTGCCCCTTAATTGACCCAATTCCCGACGCGAGGGTCTTTACCTTATCGGACAGTGGTCGGGGATTGCAAGTCTGTTTTCCTCCATCCTGCATGATTTTTTGACACTAAATCTTCCATTTTTTTGTATTAGGGCAAGGCGGTGTTAACCACACCGGGGCGGGGACAACCTCGTCGCAAAGTCCCGACCTCAATATCCCTGCTGTTGTAAACTGATCATATTAGGCACTCCCCAATATTTCAGTAGGAGACCAACTAAAAAGACGTATCGACTGGAAAGTTCTTGCTCTCAGGCTCGAGTGAACGCTATTGTGGAGGACACGCAAGGGTCGGGTCTGGTTTAGGCAGGCGATGAACCGTCGGAATCTGTTAAAGCTGCTTGTAGGAATCGGCGCTGTAGGGGGGGCAGGCGGCTTAGTTCTCGAATCGCCAGAGGTCAGAAATGAGTTGTTGCGCCTTGCGGAGCGCCATCCTTCCAATCGTCCCTTTCCGTATCAACTTGTAGACGTCACCGATCAGGCTGGTGTTATCTTTCACCACAACTCCGGTGCCTTCGGCATGAAATATCTTCCGGAAACCCTGGGCTCCGGATGTGCATTTATCGATTATGACGACGATGACTGGCTCGACATTCTGCTGATCAACGGAAAAGACTGGCCGGGTCATTTCAAGCGCCGTTCGACGATGCAGCTCTACCACAATAACCGCAACGGCACCTTCACAGATGTGACCCGCCAGGCCGGGCTTGACCATCAGATGTATGGGATCGGCGTGGCGGTCGGCGACTACGACAACGATGGCTTTGATGACTTTTACGTTACGACTTATGGCCAGAACCATCTGTTCCACAACAACGGTGACGGTACGTTTACGGATGTCACGCGGAAGTCCGGCCTGTATGGGTACTCCAGCCTTAGCACCTCGGCCATGTGGTTCGATTATGACCGGGACGGCAACCTGGACCTGTTCGTGTGCAATTATGTGAAATGGTCTCCTGAAACGGATATTTTTTGCAGCCTGGATGGCAAGACCAAGTCTTATTGCACGCCGGAGGCCTATCCGGGCACGACCTGCTGGCTTTTCCACAATAATGGCAATGGAAAGTTTGAGGATGTGACCGGCAAATCGGGCTTGTATGATCCCACCTCGAAATCGCTCGGCGTCACAATGATCGATTACAACATGAACGGCTGGCCAGACATCTTTATCGCCAATGATACCCAGCCCAACAAGCTTTATCGCAACAATGGCAACGGGACTTTCACAGAAGTAGGAGTCGAGGCAGGAGTTGCCTTCAGCGAGGACGGCGTTGCCCGGGCCGGAATGGGTACCGACGCCGCCGATTACGACAATTCCGGCCTTCCCAGCCTGGTGGTGACTAACTTTTCACAGCAGATGGTCGGGCTTTATCGGAATGAAGGCCATGGGTTCTTCATCGATGAAGGTCCGAGTTCCGCAGTGGGTAAATCAACCCGGATGGAACTCGGTTTCGGCTGTTTCTTTTTTGACTTTGATCTGGACAGCCTTCTCGATTTGCTGGTAGCCAATGGGCACATTGATGCCACCATCAATCGCGTTGAAGCTAGTATTACCTATGCAGAACCACCCCGGTTGTTCCATAATGAGGGCCACGGAAGATTTCGTGACATCAGTGCACTGGTGGGGAAATCTTTCGATAAGCCTAAAGTCGCCCGGGGAGCAGCTTACGGAGATTTTAACAACGATGGAATTCTGGATGTGCTCATGACCACGAATAATGGCCCGGCATATCTCTACCGCAACAATGGATCGTTGAATCACAGCATCAGATTTTCCACGGTTGGCATCCGTTCAAACCGTGATGGGATTGGAACGAACGTCCACATCTGGGCGCCTCAGGGGCAGCGGTGGCTGACCGTCAAGAGTGGGTCAAGCTACCTTTCCTGTTCAGACACCAGGGTGACTTTCGGCTTGGGTCCCTATCGGTATATCGAAAAAGCTGTGCTGGAATGGCCGAGCGGCCTGAAGGAGGAACTCGGAAGATTGGAAGCCGGCCGCACCTATGTAGTCCATGAGGGTAAGGGTATTGTCCACGACATTCCTTTTCAGGGCGCTTCTTAAGCCCTATGAATGAACCTGCCTTTCAACCCGATCAACTTCAAAAAATACCGTCTCCCTCCACCCGTCTGTGGATTGGTCTTTGCATCATCCTTTCGATTTTCCTGGTTTTCGTGATCTACAGCAGCCGCGAGATCCGATGGCTGGAAGATTTCCAGGTCAACGTGGTTCAGAGGAATCGCAAAGATTCTTTGCAGCTTTCGCGGTTGCAGAACGATGTTTACCTGCTGGCGATCTCCTTGCGGGATCTGGCGCTCTCCAAGAGCCGTTACCCAATCCGTGACTGGGAGCCGGAGTTCACCCGGCTTCGGAATGACATGGAAAACGCCGCCATGCTGGAGGGCCGGTACGCGGTGGACACGGTGGCCAGCCACGACAAGCGCATCCAGTTGCGCTATGCGCTTGCCGACTTTGGCCGGACTGCGGACAAGGTTTTTGCTCTGGCCCGGCAGGGCCACAACGTCAGGGCTCGCACGATGATCGAGACGGAGCTCGAAAATAAGCGGGCCGTGCTTTCGGAAATTGTGGCGAGACTGCTGGTTCTAAATGACGAGGCGCAATCCGACGCTGCGCGACAAATCAACGCGACGTATGAAGACGTCAAAACCGATATCCTATTGATCACCGGCCTCCTCTTTCTTTTGGCACTAGGTACAGGTCTTTACACGCTGGAGGCAAGCAGGAAGACGTTTGCCAAGCTGCATCATCTGGCTGAACAACTCCAGGTGCAGTCCGGCCAGTTACGAAAACTTTCTTGGAAGCTGATCGACGTTCAGGAGGAGACTTTGCGGCAAGTCGCCCGGGACTTGCACGATGAATTCGGACAGATTCTCACGGCGATTGGCGTGATGCTGAACCGCGCCGGGCGAAAAGCTCACAACCCTGATCCAGCCCTCCTTACGGACCTTGAGTACGTTAAGAAGATTGTCGAGGAGACACTCGAAAAAGTCCGGGACCAGTCCCAGATGTTCCGCCCAGGAATTTTGGATGATTTTGGACTTGATCAGACCCTCGAATGGTTCACCCGCCAGTTCTCACGCCAGGCCGGAATCCCGGTCCATTTCAGCGGCGCGCTGCCGGCCAACCACTTTCCTCCGGAAGAGGCTATTCATGTTTATCGGATTGTCCAGGAAGCCCTTAACAACGTTGCGCGCCACTCCAGGGCCACGGAGGCGTGGGTGCAAATGGAAGACCGGAAGGGAGAACTGTGGTTGGAAATTCGAGATAATGGTGTAGGATTTGAAGTAGGCAACCCGGCAGAGCGGTCTCCAAGCGAAGGGATTGGCCTGATGGGGATGCGGGAGCGCGCCGAGCATTTGAACGGCACATTGGATGTGAAGTCGGCCCCCGGGAATGGCACGACGGTTAATGTTCGGATACCGCTGAAACCGGCGCCTGAACCACGAGTAGCTGAAAGAGTAGGATGAATCAACATGCCTTCCGCTTCTGGTGACAAGAAGGTCAGAGTCTTCCTGGCGGATGATCATGCCCTGGTACGGCAAGGCTTCCGCCGATTGCTGGAGGATGACCCGCGCATCACGATAGTGGGCGAGGCCAACACAGGCCTCTCTGCTATCGAACAGTGCGCGAAAATCAAGCCCGACGTGATAGTCATGGACCTGTTGATGCCGGAGATCGGCGGGCTTGAGGCTACGGCGGAAATCCTGAAAAACAATCCCGACACGAAGGTGCTGATTCTCAGCATGTATTCGAATCCAGCTTACGTGCGCAAGGCCATTGAAGCGGGCGCGAAAGGTTACATCCTGAAGGACGCCATTGAGGTGGATTTGCCCCAGGCGGTGATTGTGTTGTCGCAAGGCGGTGCTTACATGAGCCCGGCGGTCTCGAACCTTGTGCTTGAAGGGCTGAAGACAGGGAGCATGCATGAGTCCGGTCAGGACCCCTATGACCGCCTGACGCTGAGGGAAAAGGAAGTCCTTCAACTTATTGCGCAGGGAAAATCCAACAAGGAAATTGCCACGCTGCTGGATATCAGCATAAACACGGTTGCCGTTCACCGGGCCCGGCTGATGGATACGCTCGGCCTGCACCGCACTGCGGAGCTGGTTCTCTACGCGGTGAAACGCGGCATTATCCAACCACAGTAGCAGTCCTGCTGAAAGTCGGTGTTGTGCCCACCTTGATTCCCGACTGACGGCTTTGAGCGGTTGCAACGGTGTCTCAAGCCGAGCGAGGGCGTATCTGCCTGTTCTCTGTTGCCTGCTTCACTGCTGCCTGGCACGCGGCAATCATGCTTGTATAAATTGCGCCATAGGTCTGGGCCTTGTCGCCAAGCTCGCTCAGGAGGATTGGGGGGCAATTGGGTTGAACCCTTCGGGCAACCCGCGCAACGGCCGAAAGCATGAATTCGGGCGCACCCCGGGCGATTCCGCCGCCCAGAACAATCATTTCGGGGTCCAGAACCCCGACGACGTTGGCAATGCCAACGCCGAGAATGGTGAAAATCCTTTCCAGAACCCTTTGAGCACTGGTATTCCCTTTGTGAAACTCCTCGAAAACAAAGCGGGCGTCGCGTGTTTCCGCAAGCCCCTCCTGCAAGGCGCGCGACCGGGGAACCATGAGTTTCCGGCCAAGTGCTGCTATCCCCTGGCCTGAGGCGTGACTTTCGAAATATCCCGTGTTCCCGAAATCTTCATTCCACCGTGGCCACTCAACGTTAAGGAATTGAAGCTCACCCGCCGCGCCAGTATTTCCCACATAGAGTTGCCCATTCATAAAAATCCCGGATCCGATGCCGGTTCCCAGGGCGATGAAGACGAAGTTTCGTGCATTCCGGGCGACACCTCGCCAATGTTCACCGACAGCTGCCATGTTAGCGTCATTTTCGACGCCGACGGGAATACGGAATTCTTTCTCCAATTCACACTTCAGGTCGATGTTTGTCCAGCCTGGCAGGTTGTTGGCCATGAGCACTAACCCGGTGCGAGGGTCTACAGCGCTGGGGACAGCGAGTGCGACAGCGCGAAGCGTGCTCCTCTCCGATGCCGGGGTCAGCCGCTGAATTCCTTTCTTGATCTGGCGGATTGTCTTCGCGGGCTTATCTTCCGGACGGACTTTTTCAATGGCATGACGGATGATCTCTCCAGAAAAATCAGCCAGCGCAAAATGGAGATGGCTGGCTCCCATGTCGATTCCGATCAGATAACCGTATTCGGGATTTGGCCGGATTTCCCGGCCGTCTCCCGCCTGGACGACAAGGCGAGCCTTTTTAAGCATCAGTATTCGGTTTCTGACCGTAGAGAGATTGCGACCCATCCTTGGGGCCAGCGTCTCGGGCCGAAGGACCGGATTGCGCGAAAGTTCTTCAAGAACGCAAAACAGGCTTTCTTCAAGGCTAAAATCACGCTTCATGGGACTCTGCCGGCGGCCGACCTGCCGTGCTGGTCGCAATCACGAAAAGACCGCATGGAAAGGTTTACAGACCAACCCTCATTCTTGCGAGAACTCAAGGCCCCAAAGTGTATCCTGCTTTCGACCCCTTGCCAACCAGACTTGAGCCCCACCACCCGGCGTCCATGGGGTATGATCAGAACTTGCATGCCCATGACCCCGGTCCTCCGAACTCGCTGGAAACTCGCACCGCGTGAGGCGATGCGTCTTCAGGAACGCCTTCGCGAACGTGTGGTGCTCGAAGACCGATTCAAAGTCCTCCGCTATGTGGCGGGTGCCGACATCGCTTTCGATCCCGCAACCGAGGTAGCTTTCGCCGGAGTCATTGTTTACCGCTTTCCCGAAATGGTAGAAGTTGAGCGGCGCATGGCTCGACGAAAGCTGCAATTCCCATATGTTCCTGGACTGCTCTCGTTCCGGGAGATTCCGATTCTGATGGCGGCGTTTGCACGCCTCAAGACTGAGCCCGATCTGCTTCTGGTCGACGGCCATGGCCGCGCGCACCCGCGCCTGTTCGGCATTGCGTGCCACCTTGGAGTACTCTTCGACAAGCCGGCCATTGGCTGCGCAAAATCTCTCCTGGTTGGCCAAGCCGGGGAACCTGCCAAGACGGCAGGCTCATCTGCTCCGCTCACCTTTCGCGGAGAGCGGGTGGGCGTGGTACTTCGAACACGTGACGGCGTCAGCCCGATCTTTGTGACCCAGGGGCACCGTATTTCTTTGCCGACTGCGGTGAAGGTTGTCCGCAGATGCCTCGATGGATACCGCATCCCCAAGCCGACGCGCGAAGCTGACCACTACGTTCGCGATCTCCGACGGGCTTACCAGCAGGCGTTGCCAAAGGCTTAGCGCCGCGCCGCCGGCCTTCTCATCTAGGCCCGATGCGCTATAATGCCAATGAAAGGCGATTATGGCGAAGAGAACGACAACTCCATCTCATCCAGGATATGCGCCGGCCCGGGAGAAAGCCCAGCTTATGTCAGCTTCGGAAATCGACCGCACGCTGGTGCGCCTGGCTCACGAAATTCTTGAGAGGAACAACGGTGCTGAAAATTTGCTGCTGGTAGGAATTGAGCGGAGAGGCATTCCTCTGGCCCAGCGCCTTGCACAGACGTTAGGGGAGATCGAGTCTGTTCAACCCCGTGTGGAAAAGCTCAACGTCACTCTTTATCGTGACGATTTGTCAAATGCGAGCCCGCGTCCCGTTGCAGATACCATTTCGCCGGAGTTTTCAGTTGACGGGAAAAACATCATTCTTGTGGATGACGTGCTCTTCACGGGCCGGACTACTCGAGCGGCACTCGAAGCACTGCTTGCGTATGGTCGGCCGCGGCGCGTGGAGCTTTGCGTACTGATTGATCGCGGGCATCGCGAACTGCCGATCTTCGCCAATTACGTGGGCCGTACTATTCAAACCTCTGAAAATGAAGTCATTGACGTGCGGCTTCGCGAAGTGGACAACGAGGATCGCGTGGTCCTGTGCGAAAAGGCGGCATGACGGTGCTGTCCGAGTTCGACTCACAAATTCATAGGCAAGCGGGTCAGCTTCGTGCAGGCTTTTCGTCGCTTGCCAGGCTCAATCCCACATGTTTCGCTTTTAGATTTTCCTCGATCTGCGCCAGAACATTGGGCGGGCAGCCTGTCCATACAGGGACGAACTTGTTGCCGAGATAGGGAAGGTCCTTCACCCCCTGTTCGCTTGAAAAGAATCCACCTACAACCAGATCACGCAGATGGTTGAAAAACACCACATAGTTTGAATCTTCGGGCGCAGCTTTGTCGGGATAAGCGATGCGGTCGAGCATCTTCTTTTGCTGAGCTGAAGTCGAGTTGATGAAATCGTGTCCGGACTCCCGCTTGGATTCCAGGTCAAGCCAGGTCAGGCCGCCGAGGATTTCAGCCTTGAGGTCTCCTCCCACGAAATTCAGCCAATCGTCGATGAATTCCGGAACACCGGCCTGGCTGGCGCTGCCGCTTCGCTCGTCGGCGGGAATGATCAGGTCGCTCAGCACTTTGATCGTTTCCCATTCATGGTCATTGAATACCTTCCGTTGATACGTCGCGGCAGCGTGTGCCGCGGCTCCTCCGGGCCCCTTTTGCTCCGCGGCCGCAGTGTTCCCCAGGGGGATCAGCGCCACAGCCGGCACCGCAGAAAAGACCTTCAGCATGTCTCGCCGTTTGATTTTACCTTCGCGCTCGTAGTTTTTCTTTTCAGCCATAGCCGTTTTCGCCCCCTGTAAGAAACTGAATCTTTGCCGTTAGATATTCCGCTTTTTAACCTGGTCCACAATGTAGTCGGACGTGCGCCAAGCCAGTGCAAGAATCGTCAGTGTGGGATTCTTGTTGGCGTTGCTGACGAAAGGAGCTCCGTCGGTGACAAAGAGGTTCTTGCAGTCCCATGCCTGGCAATAAGGATTCAGTGCGGAGGTGCTGCGATCCGCACCCATTCTTGCCACACCCACCTCGTGGATGATCGCCCCCGGCTTCGAAATACCCCAGTTCTCCTTGGCGTCGTACGTCTTGACGACTTCGCCGCCAGCCGTCTCGATGATTTCGCGGAAGGTTTCCCTTGCGTGGCGCGCCTGGAGAATTTCGTCTTGGCTCCATTTGAAATGGAACTTCAGCACTGGAATGCCCCATTCATCGAGAACGTTCTTATCGATCTCGCAATAGCTCTCGTTGTTGGGAATCATTTCTCCACGGCTGGAGAAGCCGACGAATGCCCCAAACAACTTACGGCATCCGCGTTTCAATTCCAGCCCGTATCCACCTCCGAGGTAACGTTCTGAGCCACCAAACTCGCCGGCATCCGGCATGTGGCGCCCGCCGCCGAATTCAATGTGATAGCCGCGGGCAAACGGCAGTTCGTTCTTGAATTGCTTCTCGTAATTCCACCAGGGCATGTAAAGGTGCATTCCACCGACCCCGTCGCCGTTGTGCGGCGGAAGGTCCATCATGACAGGCAAAAATCCTGTTGTTCCGTCGGCTCCCACTGTGTCCATCAGGTAGTGGCCGACCACACCGCTCGAATTGGCCAAGCCGTCCGGGTGATGCGTGCTGCGGGAATTCAGGAGCAGCCGTGCCGTCTCACAACTGCTGGCAGCCAGAATCACGATTTTCCCGCGCGCCTGGACTTCCTTGCGCGTCTTCTTATCAATGTAGGAGATTCCGGTCGCCAGCCCGTCCTGTCCGACCAGAACTTCCCTCGCCATCGCATTGCAGATAATGTCGAGATTCCCCGTCTCCATTGCTGGAGGAATCAAAACCGTCGGCGAGGAGAAGTTAGAGGAAGTAGCACACGACCGTCCGCATTGCGAGCAGTAATGGCATGCCGGCCGGCCGTGCAGTGGTTCCGTGATGATGGACAAGCGCGAGGGAATGCAGGGAATATGGAGTTTCTGGCAGGCTTTCTGGATCAGTAATTCGTAGCAACGGGGTTTGGGGGGCGGCAGGAATTTGCCATCGGGAGCGTTTACCAGATGCTCGGCAGATCCGAAGACCCCGATCCATTCTTCCGTCTTGTCATAGTAGGGCGCCAGGTCTTCGTAACTGATAGGCCAGTCAAAGCCTTTGCCGTCGCGCGAGTAGGGTTTGAAGTCATAAGGCCCGAAACGCAGGGAGATGCGCCCCCAGTGGTTGGTACGCCCTCCGAGCATACGCGAACGGAACCATGTCCAATCGCTGCCGGGAGCGTTGATGTAAGGCTCGCCGGGTATCTGCCATCCGCCCACCGCGGCATCGAAGTACCCGAAGGTCGTGTTCGGCTTCACCGCACCTCGGTGGGGCGCCTGGTAATTCCACTCGAACATCTTGGATTCTTTTGCTGTGTCATACCAGCCGCCGGCCTCAAGCATCAGAACGTTTGCGCCGGCTTTGGTGAGAATATAAGCGGCCATGCCGCCGCCCGCTCCTGAACCTACAATGACTGCGTCGTAAACTTTTGAAGGCTTCTTGATTTGCGCCATATCCCCCTGCCCCATCAAATTATTCCGTGCGAGTTTATCACGAAATTCCCCTCGCGGGAGCTTGCTTATGTTGCTGAGGGTCGAACGGGGGACGGAGGGCAAGATTGAAAAAGATTCCAATAGCGGGTTGGCGGAGGAGGGAAGTCAGGGAGTTTCGGTTCCGGCTGAAGGCAGGATGCCGGGATGCAGACGGTCCGGCATCCTCCAACCAGGCGAACTTTAATTATTTTGTACAGAGTCAACCGAAAGAGATTTGATACCGTGCGAAATGATTTCGTGCGCGTGTACGGTGACGCCGGGCGTGCCCAGATCGTTCAAGACTTGTGCGGGAAAGTGTGCACCGTCTTTCGGCGGCAGAACCAGGTAGGTGGTTCCGCTGCTTGCAATAAAAACAATTGGCCCGCCATGAGAAACACACGCCTTGGAGCACAGCGCGTGGTCAGGACCGTGCTTTCCGGCGCTCAAATAGCAGTCGGCTCCTGTAAACTCGCCCTTCATCGTAACCGGAGTGCCACCCATACCCCATCCTGCCATCAGCAGGACATGATTCTTCTTGGCCATTCTGATGACCTTCTTGGCCGTTTTGGGATTTGACATCAGTTTCTGGACCTTTGCATAAGGCCAATCATTCATATTCTGATTTTTTGTGGTTTGGGTTGCTGATAACCCCACTTCCACTGCCATCGCAAACACTGCTGCCACGATAAGACCTCTCCGAATGTTCATTCTCCCGACCCCCATTTAGAAATGTATGATCAGTGGTTAGGATGTTCTTTTTGTTCAATAGGTTTTTGCGCTTGCGGTTTTTGATTGCCCGTTCCAAACAACTTCCCTGGACGCGTGCCATGCCTTGCGGTTTTCAAGCGGTCGGGCATGGTACGATTTATATGATTATGAAAAATCGAAAGAAGCCTGCCGTAGGGAGTCCATTATTGAGCATGGGTTTGCTGGCGCTGTTCGCAACAATCGCGCTGCTTGGGGCTGCTTCCTCCGATCTCTTCGCGGCAACCCTGACCTCGAAAACGGTCAAGGCATTCGACCGTTACGTTGAAGCGACTCAGGCGCGCATCAAGGGCGAGCGCCACGACGGCGACTTCCTTTATATCGACAGCCTGCCTAAATCCCAGTATGAACAGGTCCTGTCGATGCTCGAGAACGGCGGGGTTTATGTTCAACAACTCCACACGCTTGATGCCAAAGGGCAACGTATTAGCATTCCAAATGGGATGGTTAACCACTGGGTCGGGGACATTCTTATTCCTCATACGAAACTCTCTACTGTGCTCGATGTATTGCGAAACTATAACAATTTTAAAAACATTTACAAACCCGAGATCGTCGCTTCACGCCTGATCAGCCGACAAGACGAAGACGACTACAAGGTCTTCCTTCGCCTGCAGAAGAAGAGCATTGTTACGGTTACCCTGGATACCTGGTATGACAACCATTTCACGCGAGTCGACGCGGACCGCGGCTACAGCCGCAGTATTTCCACTCGCATTCAGCAGGTTGAAGACTATGGGACGCCCCAGCAATACCTGGACCCCGTTGGGCAAGACAGCGGATACCTTTGGCGAATTGATTCGTATTGGCGGTACGCGAAACACGGCGATGGCGTGATTATTGAGTGGGAATCCATAGCGCTTTCGCGCCCGATTCCCTTTCTGATTGCCTGGTTTGTGAGGCCACTTATCCGTGGGATCGCGCGCGACACCGTCCAGAACATGCTGACTGCCACGCGCAAGGCGGTGTCAGCTGAGCAATTACAGAATTCGGAGGCCAGGACGCGCCCTCATGCTTCACAGTTTGCATCCCGTTCGGTTCGGGTTGCCCATGCGCGGTGAACTTATTGAATGAGGCAAGGCTGATGAGTCGATTGACGAGGGATGTTCGGAATGACGAAGACTAGTTCTTTTTGCGAACCAAATGATCCATGCTTACGGTACCAGCCCCTGCCGCAAAGAGATACAGGAAGATGAAGCAATAGAGCACAGCCAGTTCGCCACCGTTCTGAATGGGGAATAAGCCTCTCGGAAAATGAACCATGAAGTAGGCCACCGCCATCTCACCGGCAAGGACAAATGCCACGGGGACCGTGAAGAGTCCGAGGATGAGCAGAAGCCCTCCGAACGTTTCCAGGATTCCGGCCAGCCCGAGTAGAGAGAACAGGGGCACATGCATGCCGTGGCCCCCTATGCCCCCGAACATTCCAAATAGTTTTTGCATTCCATGGCAGGAGAATGTCAAACCTGCGACAATTCGCAGCATAGAACGCATCCACGGTTCAGCGGAACGTATTGCAGCCAGGCGAGTCACTCTCTTGCGTCCTCAGACCTTCGGTATTTCCCATCTTCGAATTCTTTTACCAGAAAGGCGCCTCCCATTCAAGTTTCGATACGCCGCATCAGTCGGATTTGACATGTTATTTTCGTCGTTATGGGCCGGGAAAGCTCGTTACCCTTGTCCTGGAGGTTGGAGGTCAGATGCACGCTTCAGGCCCTGACGCGCTCTGTCCCTGTCCGGACTATACTGGGGTTCATGCCGAAGGTCAGCGCGGGTTTGATGATGTACCGCATTCGAGGTGGTCACGTGGAAGTAATGCTGGTCCATCCCGGCGGCCCATTCTGGATGAAGAAGGAAGTTGGGGCCTGGAGTCTGCCGAAGGGTGAGATCGCTCCCGGCGAAGATGCGCTCCAGACCGCGTGTCGCGAATTCGAGGAGGAGACGGGAATTCGTCCTCAAGGCGAGTTTTTTCCCTTAGGAGACATCGTCCAGAAAGGTGGGAAGATTGTTCGCGCGTGGGCCTTCGAGGGTGATTGCGATCCCGCCGCGCTGAAGAGCAACACTTTCATGATGGAATGGCCGCCGCACTCGGGGAAGAAGCAAGAATTCCCCGAAATCGACAGAGCCGAATTCTTTATGCTTGCCGAGGCGAAAAACCGGATCAATCCTGCTCAAGTTCCTTTAATCAATGTTCTGGAACAGGTTGGTAGAAGGATGCTCAAGCTCCCTTGATGAGCCCGCTGCCGCATTCATCGCTATGACGATGAATTTCAGAAAACGGCGACTACCAGAGTGAGACTTTGGTCACAGCTTTTAAGGGTTGCCCTTGGTAAGGTGCAGGTAACAACGTGTGAGGAGGAATGATGCCAACGGCAACAGAAGTTTTGAAAAAGGAACATCAGGCAATCCTGAAAATGGTGAAAGCATCTGAAACGGTGGCCCAGCGGCTCCGAAAGGGGGAAAAGATTTCGCCTGAGACTCTGGCCACCTTCGAGGACTTCTTTGGCACTTTCGCTGATCAGTGCCATCACGGGAAGGAAGAGGACATCTTATATCCGCTGCTCGAAGCACGCGGCGTACCTAAGGCCGGCGGGCCTCTCGGCGTGATGTTCGACGAGCACGAGCAGGGGCGTGCGCTTGTGCGCCAGATGCGCCAGGCCTCTGCATCCCACGCTTCCAAAGCAGAGGGAAGCGCAGAAACTTGGGCAAACGCCGCGGAGGAATATGGAACTTTGTTGAGATCCCATATCTTCAAGGAAGAGAATGTGCTCTTTCCGATGGCTGAGCGTGTACTCTCTGGCAGTGAGCTTAACCACGTCGCAGAGGATTTTGAGAGGCTGGAAGTGGACAAGATGGGGGTGGGCACGCACGAGCGTTTACATGCCAAAATGGCTGCGTTTCTCGACGAGGTCTACTCGGTGAAATAGCGGTCTTCCCTTGAAAGGGAGGCTTGTGTTGCCGCTTTCCGCACGATAACCGGGGGATTCCGGTACGCTGAAAGGCCGCCCGCCGGTTCCTTTCCTGCAATTCCACCCAATGTTCCGACTGGCAAGCCGGCCTCTTGGACGAGACGCGACACGTTCGGTTTTGTTGAGCCAGGCTACGCCTTCAAAAATCCCAACAGAGCGTGCATTCTTTCGGTAAAATCTTGTCCTAGTAGCTGCCTGTGGCCAGTGGGCACAGGTGCCGCGAGATTCCAGCCTCGGTTGTTTGTGGCTGTGCGAAATAAGTGAAGGCGGATCTGTTTTCAGAACGGTGATTTAAGCAATGAACGTCCTGCACCATATCCAACATATTCTGTCTTTTACGTTGTTCGAGGTGGGCGGGCAGCCGATCACTCCATATCTTTTGATCGTTTTCAGCCTGACTCTCTTCATCACCGCGGTCGTGGCCCGCAAAGTCAGGCGGCTGCTGGAACTTTATTTCCTGCGCAAGCTGCCCGTGGAGACTGGTGCGCAGTATGCAGTCGCTTCGCTCACCCAATACGGCCTGTGGGTTATTGGCGTGCTGGTTGCGCTGAAGATTCTCAATATCAATCTGACGGCGATCGCTGTTGTTGCCGGCGCGCTTGGTGTCGGCATCGGCTTTGGTTTGCAGAACGTGGTAGCCAACTTCGTTTGCGGCCTTGTGTTGCTCGTGGAACGGCCCATCCGTGTTCGCGACCGCATCACCATGGCGGGCGTGGAAGGCAACGTGCGCGCGGTCAACTTCCGCTCGACCCTTATCGAGACAAACGATAATATTTCCGTGATCGTTCCCAACTCCGAGTTCATCAACAGCAAAGTTATCAATTGGTCGATCGGGGATCCAAAAGTGAGGATCCACGTCCCTGTGGGCGTGGCCTATGGGTCAAACCTGGAAACGGTGACCAAAGCGCTTCTCGGGGTGGCGGCAGAGACGGAGGGGGTCCTGAAGCAACCGTCCCCCGAGGTCCGTTTTCTCGAATTCGGGAATTCATCCCTGAACATGGAGTTGCTGGTGTGGACCGTTGATCCTGCTCAGCACTTCCTGCTGCGCAGCCGGCTCAATTTTGCCATTGACGCCGCATTTCGTCGGGAAGGAGTTGAGGTCCCATTTCCTCAGCGCGACATTCACGTGAGGTCTGCGGCAGGTCTTGAGAGCATTCTCAAGGCCTCAAAGCATCCCTAGGGAGGCTGGCAACAGAATCGGAGGTTGGCGGCTCGGTGAAAATACCCTCGTTATGCTGCGTTTTTTGCTTCGCTGATTGGCCCGTTTCATTATATTCTTATTGTCCTGGTTGTCACGGACAGGGTCGCTGCCTTCAGCTCTGCATTCCGGACATATATTGTATCGGCTGAGTGTGCCTCTGAAAGGAGGCTGGCGGCGATGAACCTTGGGGTTGCACGGCCCATGGGGGCCCGTCGCTCAGATGGTGTTTCTGGGCCACGCTATTCGCCAGGGCTTGTCACGGCGTAAGGGTTGTTCTTCTTGCTGCAAGAGGCGTGGGAATGGTGTTCCCGCAGAAGTCAAATCAAGGGAGCATCTGGGCACAGGTTGCCTTTTACACCAGCTTGGGCTTTATCATTCCCGGCGGTGTGGCAGGAGGCGTCCTTTTAGGGTGGTTCCTCGATGAGCATCTGCACACGTCGCCTGTCTTCGTTATTATTGGGGGTTTGGCAGGCGCTGCTGGAGGGATCGTCGAGGTCCTCCAGATTTTGACTCGGACAGAAAAAAGTAGAGATCAGGACAGTGATTCCAACCTCTCTGGAAAGAGCTGATGTCGGGCTGTTGCAATGGATGGGAGGCATAGCCGGTCTTGCTATGTTCGTTCTTCTGGTCCTGGGTTGGGCCAGCATGGCAGGCGCCTTTGCAGTGGGTGCGGGAATTTCCATCCTGGGTTATCACTGGCTTGCGCAAGCCGTGAAAGCCGCGCTCAACGCCGGCGAGCAGGGCATCCCCAAGGGGATTCTGCGGAATCTCGTTCTGCGGTATCCTGTCGCATTCGGGACTGTGCTTCTCTTTTATGAAACGCATTGGCTTCCATTTACGGGAGTTTTAGCGGGGCTGTTTGTGCCGTTTGCCGGAGCCCTCGCGGAATCGTTGGTTCTGCTGGGAAGGTTGATTCGGACGGAAGGCTATGGAGCATGAACTCTGGTTCACAGCCGTTGTGAATAAACTCTTCGGGCATGCGGTCGCGGCTCTCCTTTTGGCGATTTCGCGGCTTCCGGGTATGGCTTTTGTTCGGCCCGCCCATCCGCTGCATCCGATTCCGAATTATGTAGCGGGCGAAATTCTTGTGCTCCTGGTGATTGTCGTAGCGGCCATCATTCTTCGGACCCGGCTCTCCATGGAGAAACCCGGGAAACTCCAGATGGCGATGGAAGTTTATCTCGAATTTAATCGCAACCTTGTGGATGAAGTGATCGGGCACGGCGGCCGCCGTTACGTCCCCATGATCGCCACACTCGGTCTTTTCATCCTGCTCTGTAACCTTGAAGGTTTGATTCCGACCCTCGTTACACCCACGGCGACCGTTTATGTGCCATTGGGGTGCTCCGCGGTAGTTTTCCTCCATTACAACTACCATGGCTTCCGCGTGAAAGGAATCCTCGGGTATCTGCGCCACTTGGGCGGGCCGATGGTTGCGATCGCTCCGCTTTTTTTCCTCGTCGAGGTATTTAGCAACTTTCTCCGGATGCTCTCCCTTACCGCACGTTTGTGGGCCAACATGCTGGCCGGGGTGACGCTGCCTGAGGTCTTTGGCTCGCTGGTGCCAGTTGGAGTTCCTATGCTCTTCATGGCACTACACGTTTTCGAATCATTCTTGCAAGCCTATGTCTTTATGATCCTGCCGGCGCTTTACGTCAGCCTGGCGATTTCGGAGGAGCACTAAACAGGATTGCGTGTTCTTTAACTGGCTTTATCCGCCAGCGTGAGGCCCGTCCTGCCCCCGCGGTGACGGGCAACCACCCACTGGCGGAAATTTCATAAAACTCTCCGGAAGAAGGAGGGAGAGTTACAGGAGGAAGTGGTGAGAACTAAAGTGCTTGGTTTGATGACTGCAGTGATGGGCCTGCTCTACGCGGCTCCGCTGCTCGCGGCGCCTGCGTCCGTGGGTGCGGCGGCGGGCGGCACCAATTGGGTGCCGATCGGAGCGGGCATTGGCATGGCAATCGCTTCGGGACTTTGCGGATTGGGACAAGGACGGGCCGCGGCTGGCGCTTGTGAAGGTGTTGCCCGCAATCCCGGCGCCCGGCCAGGGATCTTTCTGTTCTTGATTTTGGGACTCATCTTCATTGAGTCTCTGGCCCTTTACACGTTCGTGATTATTTTCGTCAAAGTGAAGTAGGCGAGGCGAGCGAGGGTCGGCGGATGTTCCGCGGTCCCACTCTCGATGGCAGCCGCATGCTGCCCGAGCCGACTGACAAGGCAAATACTCGCGAGGGACTGCTCCTGGCTCGTTGATCTTCTACACGCTGGCGATCATCTTTGGAGAAGCTCGATAATCCTGCGCTGGTTCACAGAAAGCGGGAGGCTTCGGCCTCCCACCTTCTGCCGCGAGGTTTGGACCGCGATGGCCAAGGTTCCCCCGCCAGAGGCTTCTGACACGATAGTCTCATGTGGATTTTGCCGCGCCCTCGAAGGTGCGGTGGAGGGGTTCGCTCGCAGGTTTTTATAGCGTTCTATGACCTATTGACCTCTGCTCATCGAGTATGTCACGCCGATCCGCGGGAATGTGGCAGAAGCCGATGTATTGAGTCTATGAGGAGGGTTTCGCCTTTCACCATGGTCATGCCAGATCCGCTGAAGCTCCGATTTCCTCCCTTGTTTCAATCTCTTACAGTTTAACCCTGGCGGGTCAAAGTCTGATGATCGGGGAAACACTGAGTTTCTTGTTGCCTTGCGTCTTTGGCATCGGTACTATTTCCCTAAGCTGGGGCTGGCTGGGAGCTGCGGGGGGCTTCGGAGGTCCGGAGCTTGTTAAACAGCTTTAATACCGGGATCGTGTTTGAAGGAACGCTTTTTCACATTCAAACTGAAGCCGGGAAAGAATCTGGTATCGAAACCGCCGTTTATGTCAAAGCTGCTGTGCTTTTCCCTGCCGAGACTTTGCAACCGGACTTCACCCATGCATCGGCTGGCAGCGGCCAGGAATTTACGAAGCTGCTTGAAGAACAACGTCGGCAGGTCATTGAGCGAATTCGGGTGGGTGAAGTCAAACCGCCTCGGGCCCCCGCATCCGATTTGGGTACGCTGAAAGAATGATAACTGTCCAACTGAATGGCGAACAGCGTGAAGTGCCTGATGGCCTGAATCTGGCAGGCTTGATCGAATGGCTTGAGCTTCCGGCTGATCGTGTCGCCGTCGAGCGCAATCTCGAAGTGGTAAGAAGAGTGGACTGGGACGAGACCCGGATTGAGAATGGAGATCGCCTTGAAATTGTCAGAATGGTCGGAGGCGGCTCGGCCAGCTTCCTGCCTGCGAGACCGAGGAACTTCGCATGCACCCCACAGTGACCGGTTCCTCCGCGTTTGTCCTTGTCACGCTGCTGATCAAGCTGGGGGTCATCGCCTCGCTGGCCAGCATCATCGCCCGGTTTGACAAGTTCCGGCGCCTACTCCTTGTCGAAATTCGCACCCCTAAACAGAAGCTCCTTTTTGCTGCTTTTTTAGGCGTCCCTTTCATGCTGGGCGTCCTGACCCGCCTGGTTGTCCACTATCAGGGTGCAGACCTGAGCCTCGAAGTGACGGTGATCGGTGGCTTGCTGGGTGGCACTATGGTCGGCCTTGTCGTGGGCATGATGGTCAGTTTGCCCGCAGTCCTTATCAACCACGAACTCCTTGCCGTGCCGATGGCAGTGCTTTATGCCGTGGTGGCTGGCTCGGCTCGTTGGCTCTGCCCGAACAAAGAGGAGATCTGGAAGTTTTCACCCTTTATTGACCTCAGCCTGTACCGCTCGATCAAACAGCGGTTCAAGCAGCCTTCAATGGACTGGCAGATCCTTTTCTTTCTGGTTTGCGTTTTTCTGGAATTGTCGCGAATCGAGATGGGAAGGGTTTCGAATGGGAATCTTTTCTTCTTGAACCCGCCGGGCGTATGGACCGAGATCCTGGTTCTTTTTGCCACAGCTATTGCGGTGGCCCTGCCGCTGCGCATTTGGAATAACACCCGTATCGAGCGGAAACTGGAAGAGAAAGAGCGGATTCTGATTCAGGCTCGAATGGACAGCCTGATCAGCCAGATTAATCCGCACTTCCTCTTCAACACGCTGAACACTGTTTCGTCGCTGATTCGTCTGGACCCCGACACCGCCCGGAAAGTTCTGGTGAAGCTTTCCAACATCCTCCGCCGGAGGCTCAAAACCCAAACACATTTCGCTCCCCTGCGCCAGGAGCTTGATTTTATTGCCGATTATCTGGACATCGAAGTGGTGCGCTTCGGCCGTGATAAGCTTCGCGTAATCGAGGAGATCGATCCGGGAGCCCTGGACGTGATTGTACCCAGCATGATCCTCCAACCGCTCGTGGAAAATGCGATTCGCCACGGCCTTGGCCCGAAGATCGAGGGCGGAACGATCACCTTGCGTGCCTCTCGCCACAATGGGCGGGTGTCCATCCAGGTGAGCGACGACGGCGTGGGAATCCCAAAGAGCCGCCTGCCGGAAATCTATGCTTCCGGCATTGGGATGATGAACGTTCAGGAGCGGCTGAAGGTCCTCTACGGCCATGACTTTTCAATGAAGGTCGAGAGCGAACCGGGAAAGGGAACCACTGTCCGCTTTGAGTTCCCGGAGGTTGTGGCGGCAGAAGAAGCAATTTCGGTTGAGACGGCGCCGTTCGAACCATAAGGCAGGCTATTCATCCCAAGAGCCTCTTTGCCATGCCCCGCGTCATAAGCAAAGAATTTGGTCCACTGTTTCCGGTCCCTCTCTGGAGGGACGAACCGTCGAAGCAGTATTCCTCATATGCGAGCTCTTCTGTCAGCTGTACCGTTCTGGAATCACCTCTGAAGTTCTCAACCAGCAGGATGGGCTCAAATTGGCGCAATGTCTCCCTTCCACCGCACAGCACGTTGTAAGTGAACCCTTCGACATCCACCTTCATGAAGACTGGCGCCAGGTGTCGCATGTCCAGGGTTTCCACCGTGCAATCGCATTCAGCGAGTGTCAATTTTGCCCGATTAAATCGCAGAATGGTCTCTTTGTTAAGCCCGTAGCCGGCAGACCCCTTATTGAAGGAAGAGAGCGCATCGTAAACGAATCCCTTGTACGAGGGGACAAAGAGAGTCATGTGCCCCGTTGAATCGGCCAGGCCCTTTGCGATGATCCGTATGTTTCGCCGGTCCTTGTAACGTGCTGACAGGCGGCCTGCAAGTCCTGGATTGGCTTCGAATGCAACGATTTCCGCCTCGGGTTTGAATAACAATATCGATTCGATGGTTTGGCCATAGTTAGCGCCCACATCGATATAACATCCCTCAAGGGTGGGCGGGATCAAGCTTAACGCTTTGAAGTCACTTTCGTGGGGAATATGCAACCACCGCCGAGCATGGAGATAGAGCCAATCCTTTGACTCCTTCAGGAAGGGAAATTCGCTCTGTATTGTCCTGAAAACTCTCTTGACCTTTTCGTCCGTAGAATCTCCTCCGGAAGATTGTTCTGACCTGCCCGGAATTCTAACATCCGGGTTGGGGTTGTCCAAATTTCAGCATTGACCGGTGCGCCTGAATCCGCAAGAAACCAAATTCGATTATCGGAACATGGATGAGAGGCGAATTCCATCCGGAAGAACGGCATAGGTGTTGATGCAAGAAGAGGCGGGCCAGTCGGCAGCCGGCCTGGGGTGGATCGTGTCCGCCAGCGAGGGCAACGTCTGCCGCTGGAGGGCGCAATAAGGAATTCAGGTGTTGGCAGAACTCAGCGACGGCACAAGCCAAGAGACGGGATGGGCGGCGTAAGCGCCGAGCCTGTGCAAATCGAGCAGTCATCCTGGCCTCCTGTTCTTTGCCCGTTTCGCGGGCAATTGCAGCCGGAACAGCTTCCATCGATCAGCCTCCGATCAGTCCTGAAAATCAATCTGTGCTAATATCAAGGCTTTGCACCTGGATTTCTGAATCTGCTCCAGCCGCCGGCGAAATTCAAGCAACCGATCGGTGAGAGCAGAGGCTTCCTTGTCCGAAACCTTATATGTCCGAGGAACTTTGATGGCCAAAGATGACCCTGGCAAAGCAAAAACAACTCCCAGTTCAATGAGTATGATTGAGCCCCGTTTTCGCGATATCTACAAGTCTTTTTACAAGGAGACCTATTACACCACCACGACTCTTGATTCCAAGACCAAAGAACTAATTGCGATCGGGTGCTCGTTGGTGGCGAAGTGTGAAGGTTGCGCCAGAGGGCACATCAAGAAGGCGTTGGAATTGGGGGCCAGCAAGGAAGAGATCTCGGACGCTATCGTTGTGGCCGTTGGGATTGGGGCTGCCAGTGTCGTCGACATGTCGGACAAGGCTGCGACCCACCTGGATCTTCATCACTTCGAGTAAGGAACATAGGACAAGTTCTCCGGAGCGGGGCGGCACGAAGACTCCGGGCAAGAGCGCGTACCGAATCTCCTAAAGAGCCGAGAGCTGGCTGGTTGCCACGTTGCGAGGACGCCGGGTGGATTTTCCGATCATCGGCATTCTGTTTCTACTGCTCTTCCTGGGCCTGGCGGATAACCAGACGATCCCTGCGCTGCTTCCCCTCCTCATCGATTCTCTGCACATCACTGTTGAGCAGGCCGGTTTGCTGGCGGTTTTTTATTCTGCGGCCGCTGCCGTGGCTTCCTTGATCACGGGAATTGTTTCCGATCATTACGGTCGTCGGCCATTTCTGATTGCGGGGGCGGTTGTGTTCGGGTGCGCATCCTGGCTGGCCGCGCACGCCGCAAGCTTTGGGGAGTTGACGATAGCTCGAGGCCTGACGGGTCTGGGTGCAGGAGCCATCTCTACCTGCTCGATCTCTTTCGCTGGCGACTGGTTTGACTACAGCATTCGAGGCCGAGCCCTCAGTTGGATATCCACGGCTTACTTTGCCGCTCCGATTCTGGGGGTTCCATTGGCCGCCCAGGTAGCTGGCCGGCTGGGATGGCGCGACACGTTTTATTTCTTTGCAATCTTCGGGGCTGCGGTTGCTCTGTTTTCCCTGCGACTCCCGTATGACACGCGAGAGCCGAGTCCCAGTGCTGAAAAGTGGAGGGCCACGGGCCGCGCCTGCCGATCTTTCTTCAGACGTCGTGACACCAGCGCCGGGCTGGCCATCGCCTTCCTGGTATCAGGAGGGCTCTACGGCTTTATTTACTATATTGGGCAATGGCTGAATTCGACGTTCGGGGTTTCAACTGGAACCATTGGTTATGTCTTTATGCTGGGAGGACTCGTGGCGCTGATCAGTGCGCCGCTGGCCGGCAGCCTTTCAGACCGCTGGGGGAAGCGGCCTGTCTCTATTGTGGGGAACCTTCTGCTCGCAATATCGGTGGCTCTGGTTCCGTTTTTCCCGTGGGGCGTCGGTCTGCTGGTGGTCTTTGGAGTCACCAGCCTGGGAGCAGCAGCCCGGCAGGGCCCGCTGACCGCCCTGATGACCGGACTGGTTCCCACGGCTGAGCGAGGCTCCTTCATTGCGCTTCGGAACGTGTTTTCGCAATTGGGAATCGGGCTGGTGGTACTGGCAGGCGGAGCTATTTACGAGCGGCACGGCTATCTTGCCGTCACCACTTTGTGCGCGGCTATGACGTGCCTGGTTGCCATCCTGCTGGCCACCCACATTGTCGAGCCGCACTCGGTTCCCAGTCGTCCGCGGCCGTAGTCTAGAGAACGGTGGGGCAAAAACCTGTCCGACGGAAAAGAGGGCTGACTTTGACAAAAAAACGCGTCATTCGAACTATTCTCCTGATTCTATTGGGTTTGGTCGCTGCCTTTTTCCTGGTTGTGGTGCCGTTGTTTTTTGCCCATCTCATTACATCTGCGCGATTCCGTTTTCACGACCCGAACTCTGGCAAAACGCCGCAGTCGTTCGGCATTGGTTACCAAAGCATCGAGTTCCACTCCTCGGACGGCATCTTGTTGAAAGGCTGGTATGTGCCGGCTGGCCCGAAGGCTGTTGGGACAATCATCTATTGCCACGGCCGCAACCGTTCCCGCGTTGAAATGCTTCCGATGGAAGTTTTTGGCCATAGCCTTGGCTATAATGGCTTGCTCTTTGACTTTCGCCACTCAGGGGAAAGCGGTGGCAAGTTTGGTGACCTGGGATATTTGGGGCGGCTTGATGTTTTGGCGGCCATCCATTACGCATTGAATCAGGAGAAAGCCACACGACCCATTGTCTTGTGGGGTGTATCGATGGGTGCCGCCGCTGCGTTGATGGCTGCGTCTGAAACGCCTGACGTCACCGCGGTCATTTCAGACAGCTCTTTTCTTTCTTTCCGCGATGTAATCAAGCACGCCGCCCACATGATCTTTCATGTTCCCTCCTTCCCGATGGTGGATGAGGCCATCTATCTCTCTGCGTGGCGAGGCGGGTTCTGGCCTTCGGAGTTTAACCTGAGGAAAGCCGTTGAGCGCATCAGTCCCCGCCCGATTCTCTTCGTATCGGTGAAAGGCGATCCGCTGATCCCGCCCGCTGTTACGCGTGAGCTCTATTCTCATTCGACCAGCCCCGGGAAAGTCTTGCTGCTGGTTCCCGGCCATCGCCACGGCGAAGGGTTCACCTCCGGACACGAGCAATACGAGCAGGCAGTGAAGAAATTCCTTTCCAGCATTTCCGGCTGATTTTGCATCGCTCCATTCTTGCCCGCAGGAGCCACCTTGCCGAGCCGCAGGACTGGCCAGCTCGCCCATCATATTTCCGCACATCTTGGAGAGATCGATCCTTTTCGATCGTCGTCCTGGTCCTGGTGGCTCCCACGCCGGTCCTCTGGCAAGAGGATCGGGTTCCGGATCGAATTGCGCAGGCGGCGCGATCATAGCACCGGCTGGTTCATCGATCGCTGTCCGTCTCATTCACGGTTCGCCGCAGGGGAGACAAGGATAACCTTCCGCAGTGAGATTCGCCTTCCGTGCCTCGCTGCGGCAAGTCACTTCAGTTCCATCGCGAACTCTGAGTGCGCAAGTTTCTTGCAGTTCCCCTTAAAACTGGCTGTGGACAGTCAGTCCCAGCCCATCCAGATCGCCCGGATGGGAATACCCGTCATTCTGGTGCACGTAGAAGATGTCGACTGCCAGTCTTCTGCTCAGCCTTCGTTGCACCCCCAATGCGAACCGGTTTCGGTACCACCTTCTTGCTACGGAACTGTAATAGACTTCATCCCAGGCAAAAGCAGTCAATGTTTTGTGGACCAGCACTATGGGCCGTTGCAATTCCAATCGGTTGCGATAGCGCCAATACTTCAGGCCCGGTTTGAAATTCCGTTCTCCCCGGTTGCGGTCGCTGATCAACCACCGCCTCCACGGAACACCCACGGTCGTCTGCATGGCCAGCCGATGTTCGGGCGTCAAGGGCCCGAGATGTGAATCGATTACCGCATACTGGTAATAGGGTTCGAAAGTAAAGAACTTGTGCCAGCGGAAGGCGAAGCCGGTGGTGACTCGCCGATAACTCAAATGTCCTTTCAGGTTGCCGTACCGAATGCCAGCGCCCAGAAGAAAATCAACCTTCTTGCTCAAAGGATGGGTGCCATCAAAGGACATCCATGCCTGGAAGTCCCGGCGGGGAAGCACTTGCCCAACTTGGCCAAAGACCCCTGTAGGAACCAGCATAACGGCAACCGTCAGCACGACGTCGACAAGCAGACGGTTCCGCCACCGTGAACCCTGATCTTTCACTGCAGGTTCTTACCCTTTACATGCTTCGAGATAGGATGTTCTTTAATTTCCTAAGACGAACCAGATGAGGGGAAAGTTTTACACTTTCCTGAGCCAGGGTAGTTTACCACAGCAGCCTCAGCCCGAACTGGATTTGCCTTGCACTGGTGGACGTGCTGGTGATGATTCCTGCCGTTGTCGCCGGTGTAGCCGTGGGTTGAGTGAAGACAATCAGATTGGGAGTGTTAAAGTTGGCCTGGTTGAAGATGTTAAAGAACTCTCCGCGCAGTTCAAGCTTTATGTTTTCCGTTATCGGCATGTCCTTGAGGAACGAGAGGTCAAGCGCTTCCAGTCCGGGACCGGTGAAAGTATCCCTTCCGACATTCCCGAAAGTCCCGTTTGGCGGAACGATGAACGCGTTGGGGTTGAAATAGCGGTTCGGAGTTCCCAGAATGATCGGCCCCGTAAATGCCGGATTGAACGATGGCCGCACGGGGTTGCGCGTGTCGCCGTTGTTGGAAGGATTGAAACTCAACTGCGGCGTGAATGGAAAGCCGGACCGTACGGACTCGATTGCGTCCAGTGTCCAGCCGCTGGCCAGTTCGTTTGTCCAGCCAGTCTGCCCGTGGAGGAACCGTTTTCCTTTCCCGAAAGGAAGTTCATAGCTCCCGCTGATCACTGCCACGTTTCTCACGTCAAAGGTCGAGGGCCCGTAATCCAGGGCCAGGTCTCTCGGGTCCATGGCCAGCCCGGGGGCGTTTGTGGCGGCGCTGGGATTCAGCGTATCGCCGTTGTCGAGGCTCTTGGACCACGTGTACGCGCCCCGGAACCCCAGCCCGTGGCTGAAGCGATGGCTCACGTCGGCCTGCAGACTGTTGTAGGAACTCACGCCTTCGGAAAACCATGTCCATGTATTTGCAAGCTGGGGATTCGCCCGCGGCGCGCCGGGAGGCGTGTAAAGAGTTCCAGCAGGCAAGCCGGCAGGGCAAGTTGCAGCCGGGCAGACGACCGGGACCGGCTGATTGGCGTCGATGCTGACAATCTCGTGATACCCGTGCGCTCCCACATAGGTGACTCGCAGAACCGTATGGCGTGTGAGGGCGTGCTCAATCCCCAGGCTGTATGCCTCCACGATGGGAGTGTACAGGCTTGGCTGAACTCCGGCGGGCTCCACCAGAGCATTCGCAGGCAGAGCCGCGCCCGGGACCAGCGGGAAGGAGGAGAGCGGAATTTTCTGGAGGTGGAGGGTTGTGTTGTACGGAGCGTTCTGGTCCAGACGATAACTTAGCGCATCTTGCAGATCAGCATAAAGCCCGAAGCCGGCGCGAACCACCGTTCTTCCGTGGCCGAAGGGATCCCATGCCAGCCCGGCCCGCGGCTCGGGCAAAAGCCTGGCATGATTCACTGTGAAGACGGATTGGCCGACGTGGGGCGCCGTTTCGATGACGCCCTGCGGATTGAAAACAAAGTTTGCCGCCCTGCCTCGCGCTTCATTCCAGCCGTCGGTGAACTCGTCGCGAAAGCCCAGCGTGATGGTAAGATTGCGGCGTAATCGCATGCTGTCCTGCAGGTACCATGCGCCTTCCAGCGATCGCCATTCCATGGACGTCGGCGAAGGAACAGCGACAAAAGATGAGACGTTTCCCTCAAGAAAATCCTGCATGCTTGAAAATGATGCCTGTCCGTACTGCGACAACGCCAGCCGGTCGTTTGACTGGATTTGCTGGAACCAGATTCCGGCGGTGAATTGATGAAGTCCATGATGGATGGCAAGGCGATCCTCGTAGGTAAAAAGGTTGCGGTCAACGAACAGGTTGCTTCCGATGTTGCTGCCTGCCAGCGTGATCTGTGTCGCTGCGTTCGGAGATGCGCCTCCGCCGATCACCACCGAACCAATAGGCCTGCCCTGAACAAATCCAGGCAGATCGATTGCAGACTTTCCCGTGAAAAAGTAGCTGGCCCTTGAAAAGCCGAGCCGTGCGACGTTCAGCATCGTGGGTGAAAAAACATGGGTTTCGCCGAGGCTTGCGACCTGTTCCCTCAGGCTTTCAATGTCCAGGCTGAGCGGGTTCGCGCTGGGCGTGAAATCTGCGCTGTCGTCGATCGTGTAGATCCCGCTCAGAGAGTCGCTGTTCGAGAATCGCCGGTCGAGTCTTGCCGTTCCAAAGTCTTCACGAATGGTTTGGAGTGGATGGCTGAAGGTCTCCGCGATGCCGCTGCCCAGTTCCGGCCCATTCGGCCGTGGCCAGAGTGACAGGAGTGGAGCGGCATCCGGTGCGACGCCCACATCGACAAGCGCACCTCCCGGGCCGGGCAGAAAACCCTGCCGCGCCTGGATGTCCGGGACCAGTGCCACGCTGCTGAGCCTCAAGTGTTGCCGGTAACCCTCATAATTTCCAAAGATGAACGTTTTGTTCTTTTGGATCGGTCCGCCCAGAGCCCCGCCAAATTGATTCCTCTGAAACGAAGGTTTGGCGCCGCGGTCAAAAAAGTTCCTCGCATCGAGAGCGCTGTTCCGCAGAAACTCGAACGCCGTGCCATGCCACTGATTGGTTCCTGAATCCGTGATGATGCTCACCTGGGCTCCCGGCCGTTTCCCGTATTCGGCTCCGTAGGTACCCGTGGCCACTTTGAATTCCCGGACGGCATCCACACCCAGCAATTGCCCACTGGTTCCGGCCGGCTGCATGTTGATTTCGGCCGCGCCAGTGTATTCGATCCCGTTCAGCAGGAACAGGTTCTCCTGTGGCCGCCGCCCGAGCACTGCGAACATGTTTCCGATTGCGGAATTCGAAACACCGACGCCGCCACCTTTCTGCGAAGTATAGTCCACGACGCCGGGATTGAGTGTGAGCAGTTCGTCGTAACTGCGGCCGTTCAGCGGGAGGTTCCTGATCTCCCTTTGGTCTACGATTCCGGCGTTTGAACTGGCGGACGGAGTGACCAGCGGAGCCCCTCCCTTGACGGTGAGTTCCTGCCTGAATTCTCCCAATCTGAGAGAGACATTCATGACCACCTGGCCGGCAGCCGTGAGGACGATGCCGGTGCGATCCGCGGTCGTGAACCCCTCTTTCCGCACGGTGACTTCATATCTGCCGGCCGGAATCGCAACCAGATCGTATCTTCCGCGTGAGTCCGTCAGGGTAGACCGGACAAACCCGGTTTGCGCTTCTCTTGCTTCGACGATCGCCCTGGCAACGTAGCCACCGTCCGGATCCGTCACGGTTCCAGCGATGGTTGCTGTCACCTGTGCGCTTGCGGGCGCGGCAAACAGAGCAAGCAAGAGAGGCAGGAGAAAAACTTCGGTGAGCCCTGCGCTGACTTGTGTCAGAAAACACATCGTATTCTGTTCCTCGATCGCTCGCCCAAGCCGCCATTTGATACTCGTTGTTGTGAGATCTCCATGATGGCGGCGGAAGAAAACTCAAAGCGGACAGCAGGGGATGATAAGAGGGGTGGACTGTATGAGTCAAGTTATCTATTGCAAGGAATACGGTTATATATGGTTCAATTCGATTTCTCAACTGTGGCGAGTGGCTCCTGGCGCGAGGCTGGTGCGCGTGCAGGCAGGCTTATTCTCCGCCTTTTGATGTTCCTGAAACTTGCAGGCCTGTTTGCCCGGGGGGCTTGGGTATTGGAAGGGAGACTGTGCCGGCTTAGCCGTTTTCCAGGGTGCGCCGGTAGAGATCTTCGTATCGGGGGATGATTTTTGTAGCGCAGAACTGGGTGAGGGCGCGCTTTCGGCCCGCCTCGCCCATGCGCCGGTGGAGTTCGGAATCCATCAGAATATCCAGAGCCCGGGCGGCCATCGTGTCCACATCCCTGGGCGGCACCAGGAACCCTTCGACTCCATCCTGGACCACCTCAAGAAGTCCGCCCACCCGCGAGCAGATGCTGGGGACAGCGCAGGCCATCGCCTCCAGAGCCACCAGTCCGAAGGATTCCAGGTCGCTGGGGAGCAGCACGACGTCCGCGCAGCACAGGAGATCCTGCACCTGGTTCTGTTTGCCGAGGAAAAAAACGTCGCCCACCAGACTCTGATCACGGACCAGCCACTCGGCGGCGGTGCGATCCGGGCCGTCGCCAATCATCAGAAGCTTGGCGGGAATTTCTTTTCGGACACGAGCGAAAATCTCAATCACATCAGTAACACGCTTAACCGGACGGAAATTGGACAGGTGAACCAGGATTTTTTCTCCATGCCGGGCAAAGTCCTGGCGATGTTGCCCCTTGTCCTGCGGGTGGAAAATGTCGCAATTAACAAAATTCGAGATAACCTCAATGGGCCGGCGAATTCCAAATTCCCGCAACGTTACCTGACGGAGATATTCCGAAATGGCGGTCGTGGCATCGCTCTGCTCGATGGCGAAGCGTGTAATCGGCAGATAGGAGCGGTTGGAACCCACCAACGTAATGTCCGTTCCGTGCAGGGTGGTCACGATCGGGATCCGGCGTGTTCCCATCATGGAACGGGCCAGGTACGCACTGACCGAATGCGGGATGGCGTAGTGGACATGGAGCAGGTCAAGCGACTCATTGACCGCCACATTATACATTTGCGAGGCGAGCGCTAGAGTGTAGGGAGGATGGTCAAACAGCGGGTAGTTCATGACCTCCACTTCGTGGAAGTGAATGCGTTCCGAGAGCTCGCCTACGCGCACCGGAACTGCATAGCTGATGAAGTGGATATCATGCCCGCGAGCGGCCAGTTCCAGGCCGAGTTCCGTGGCTACAACACCGCTTCCGCCGTAAGTGGGGTAACAGGTTATTCCGATTTTCATTGAAGAGGTGGCAGGAGGACAGTCCGCTTGGACAGGACGCTACGTGGATGGTGCAGGCCTGCCTTTTCCCTGGCTCTTGCCGGAACTCAAAATAACAATATTCTTGACTCTGAGCGCACCGGACTTCTGGTCGAAGTAGATCAATACACTCATCCCGGGCGTTAAGTCCGTAAGATTCATCCGGCTGCCGGTGACATTCTCAACCCGCACATTCTTCTTGACGCGAAAGATCTCGGTCTGCCTCCCGTGACGCGATGTCACGTTCAGGATTTTTTCCTTCAGATTGAGCGATTGGATCTTCCCGCTGTAAGCCTGCTGTTGGCTGCCGGACGACAGCTTGCCGACGAGGGGAACTTTGCTCCTGTGCCCCTGCGCGTGAAGAACTCCTGCTTCGGAGAGCGCAAATAAGCAGGCAGCCAGCACCGCCACAACCCTAAGGAGAGCACCGCAACCGGAAACCACTCCCCCGCGTCTCCCGTCCGAGTAAACCGGACCCTTGATTCGAGTCGAATTTTGACGCTCAACCAACGGAGTTCTCGCCAGATCCCGCCACAACTAATGCTAGAAGCACTCTCGGCCCGCTGTCAAGCGGTTGCGCGGGCAAGCCATGCCAAAACACTCCGGCAACCTATTCGGCAAGTACGCCTGTCCATTCCAAGGCGATTGCAGTTCTGACGGCATCACGAGATCTTACTGACCGCTAGAGCAGGGGCATCCCCGGAAACACCAACCCAAACCGACGAAGTTACTCAACTTCAATATCGCGCCTGTACGAACCATTCCCGTTGCCGCTGGCTTCCTGCTCCTTATACATATAACGGATACAACTCTTCATGATGAGCAAGTTTGGTTCATTGGTACGATGGACCTTAATGCATTGCTTGTCGTACCACTCGATTACCCCATGTATCGTCTCATCTCGGTCCAGGACGACGACCATAGGCGTTCGAGCTTGCATCTGCTTAAGGTAATAAAAGTTTTCAGCGTTTGTTTGTTCAGGCGGAGCCGGCTTTTTCCGCTGTACCCTCCCCGCCATCTGCTCTTGAACATCCGAAAGTGAAGGACGAATTAGTTTTCGATTCACAACTTGATACTCCTTGAACTTTTGCGCGCTGGTACGGACCCAGCAGCGTCTTGCCGAACTAGATATCGCTTAAAGTCCTTTATGAATAGATGAGATTTCTCGTGTTCCGGTTTCTTCAGCAATTGAAAATTCGCCCAGAAAAATAGGCCATACAGCTGGAATATTTATAGCACATCTTCACCCACAGGACAACTTCGCCGGAAGCCCACGCCCTTTCGTGAAGCGAATTGCGTTTTCGCCTTTACACCCGGCCGCAGCGCTCCTATAGGTTTTCATGCCCTGCGTTGAGAATGGAGGAAGCCGGCAGCCAGCGAATCGAAGGCAAGTTGCTGGTTCACATTGCGATTCTGCAGGCGGTGGGAGCTTTCGATGCCCTCTTCGAGTTTCTGGATCCCCTCCAGGCCAAGGGCCTGTGCCCACACTGCAAGGCGGGGAAGCAGGTCGATGTTCGTGACAGCCTTGCTTTCCTTGACCAGAAGGACGTACATCAGATCGCGCATCAGGATGGAACCCGTCATCAGCGATTCCTCGATGCGGCCGCGATCCTCGGCCAGCATTTTGGTCGCATCAAACAAGGTTTTCCATTGCTGCGATGTCGCCGGGCGGCCCGCCGGCCGGGCAACACTTTCCAGAAGGGTCAGCCACGGTTTTCGCTGTTCCTGATATTCCCGGAGGTTGAAAGTCTTGGCCAGCGCCATGCTTCCGTTGGCCACGCGCGTTGCGAGCGCGAGATCCCCTTCCGCAAACCCTCGTTCTTCCGTCAGCACGCGCGCGATGATCGATTCCTCAACAGGTACGAATTCCAGCGCAAAGCAGCGTGATCGGATGGTGGGGCGCAATTCATGCGCGTTGGGACAGATCAGGACCAGGGTCGTGGTTTCAGGAGGCTCTTCCAGCACTTTCAGCAGCAAGTCTGCGGCCTGCCAATGGATGGCTTGGGCTTGATCGATGATCAGAACCCGCTGTGGAAAGTTGAAAGGCCGGCTATAAGCTGTCGTCCGAAGCTGGCGGACTTGCTCAATCAGTATGTAGCGGGTCAGTGGTTCAACCAGTTGCAGGTCAAAGTAGACCAGCCCCTCAACCCGCTTTTGAGCCTCCTTGATCTCGCGCCGCCGGGCGAGGTCTTCGAGACTTGATGCCACAAACGCATCGGCTTTCCGGCAGCGGGCGCATTCGCCGCAGAAGTCGTCGCCGCCCGGCCCGCGTTTCTCGCAATTCAACGCCTTGGCCAACATCACGGCAAGCGTCTTTTTACCGATTCCATCCGGCCCCGTGAACAGCAGCGAACCTGGAACGCGCTCCCGAGCCAGCATCTCTCGGACGGCCTGAACTGCCTTCCCGTTGCCCAAAAAAGAATCAAAACCCATGGCCTGTGTCCGGAGCCGGCATCCTCACTTCTGTGGTGTCGGGCAGAGCGTTCTCTTGAGCGGGTCCAGGTCCTGGTGTCCCTTCGTCTTTAGTGTGTTGCGCCATTCCCCTGCACACGCACACGGTGACGAACCAGCAGGGCGTCGACAATCTTCCGAATCTCCGCCTCAATTTCCGCGATGGGCCGGTCAGCCTGGATCAATTTGATTCGGCGCGGCTGCTGCCGTGCCAGAGCCAGGTAGCCGGTGCGAACCCGCTTTTGAAATTTTAACCCGTGATTTTCAAACCGCGTATTCCTCATCTTGCGGCGGGTATTCCGTTTGCGGGCCCGGTCCAGCGCCGCCTGCGGATCGAGGTCAAGAAGCAGCGTCAGGTCGGGCTGGGTCCTTCCGCATATAACCTTGTCGAGCGCCCGGACCGTCTGCACGCCCAACATGCGCCCATAGCCCTGGTAAGCGAATGAGGCATCATTGTACCGGTCGCTGATGACCACGCGGCCGCGGGCAAGCGCCGGGCGCACCACTTCCTCCAGGTGTTGTTCTCGCGCAGCGTACATCAGGGCAAGTTCGGTCAGCGACGACATTTTGCAGATTTTGGGGTTCAGCAACAGCCGCCGAACCTGCTCGCCGACCGTTGTCCCGCCGGGTTCGCGCGACAAAACCACAGGGATTCCACGTTTGCGAAGGTAAGATGCCAGGCGGCGCGCGTGTGTGCTTTTCCCCGTCCCGTCAATCCCTTCCAGCGTGATGAAGATTCCATGGGACATTGTTTTCCCCTCTGTATTTTTCCACCGGACGTTGCGTAATGTCCCGGATACCTTGGAAGACCAGGGAAGTTGGAAATATCATTTCCTTTGCCAGGATGAGGACTGCAATACTAACACTGGAGGACGGAATACCACAAGGCGAAAACTTCGCGCACGCCGATGGTACAATAGCGGGCTAACCTAAGTCACTGAGGGACATTGCGTTGGGCCGGGCCTGCCCCGGCAGAACATTTCTTATCGTGAGTATAGGCGAAAACATCGAGAGCGTGCAGCAGACGATTCGCGACGCCTGTCGTCGCGCGGGCCGCGTCCCAGAAGACGTTCGGCTGATCGCAGTCTCCAAGACCATGCCTGCGGATTTCATCCGCCAGGCGTACGCGGCCGGACTGCGTGAATTCGGCGAGTACCGGGTGCAGGAAGCGGCGGCCAAGCGACACGAACTTGCCGATCTTGATGTTGTCTGGCACCTCATCGGCCACTTGCAGTCGAACAAGGCAAGGCTGGCCTGTCAGCTTTTTGATTGGATTCAGTCGGTCGATTCGCTGCACATCGCAGAACGCATCAATCATGCAGCTGTTGCCGCCGGTCGTAAACTCCCTGTCCTGATCGAGGTTCATCTGGGAGAGGAAGCCAGCAAGTTCGGAGTCGAGGAAAATGAACTGGCGCAGTTGGCAGAGCAGGTCGGTGCTCTCCCGTCGCTCGACTTACGGGGCTTGATGGTGCTGCCCCCCTTTTTCGACGACCCGGAGGACGTGCGGCCCTTTTTTCGTCATTTACGGGAACTGGCTGGGCGAATTGCCGCCCGGAATCTGCCGGGAGTTTCCTTGCGCGAGCTTTCCATGGGCATGAGCCACGATTTCGAGGTCGCCATCGAAGAAGGCGCCACCATCATTCGAGTTGGCACCGCCATTTTTGGTGAGCGGCGGCCCTAGCAGCGCTATTCTTTGCGCCTTGGCGTGAGCTATGCTTTTTCCGCGAGTGTCAGGCCCACAACGTCGCAGGGAAGACAAATGAGTGACTTCACCTCCGAAGGCAACAAGGTGAGCTTCTGGCTCCGGATCAAGCCGCGTTCCCGCCGCGTACGCCTGCTGCGGGACTCCTCAGGCGGGCTGTGCCTGGAACTGACCGCGCCGCCGGTGGAAGGCAAGGCAAACCAGGCCGCCATCGATTTTCTGGCGCAATCGCTCCGGCTGCCGCGCTCGTCGGTGGAGCTTTTGACGGGCGCCAAGTCGCGCCGGAAGCTTTTCAGAATCACCAGCAATTCCCTCGCGGAGACCATTGCGCGCCTCGAAGCTCTGGCGCAGGTAAAAGGCCGTTAGCCGATGATTTACGCCATCAGCCTGGTCTTGATTGTGCTGGCGTTGCTCACGGTCAGCATTGTCCGGTCGATCAAGCTCAAGACCCATGCCGATTTCATGGTGGCCGACCGCACGCTTTCCGTTTGGGTGCTGATTTTCACGCTTCTCTGTTCCTGGATCGGCGCCGGAAGCCTTTTTGCCGGGGCCGAATTCGCCTATGACCAGGGTCTGGCGTCGCTTTGGCTCCCGGCGGGCGGATGGGCGGGATTGATCGTAATCTACTTCATCGCCGGCCGCGCCCGCTCTTTTGCTCAGTACACCATTCCCGATCTCCTCGAGGTGCGTTACAGTCCCATAGCGCGGGTGCTGGGCACCATCTGCATCATCGTTTCCTACACGGCCATCGTCAGCTACCAGTTCCGCGGCGGCGGCCGCATTCTGGAACTTGCTTTCGGAATGAGCGAGACCGCGGGCACCATCATCCTGGCGGCGTTTGTCATTTTGTTCACGGCGCTGGCGGGCATGTCTTCGGTGGCTTACACCGATCTGGTGATCGGCCTCGTAGTCACAGTCGGCTGTCTGTTTGCGTTGCCCGCGATGCTGGCGCACGCCGGAGGATGGCACAACGTCACCACCCAACTGCCTGCCAGCCACCTGACCGTCTTCGGCACCATGACCTGGGACGAGGCGCTCGGATATTTCCTGCCCACATTCACCCTGATGCTTGGCAACCAGGCCATGTATCAGAAATTCTTTTCCGCCCGCAGCGAGCGCGACGCGCGTCTTTCCGTGGTGGGATGGGTTTGCGGCACCGTCGTGCTGGAGACGATTATCGTTCTGCTGGCTGTCGTGGGCGGTGTCATGTTCCATTCGCGCGTCGCTTCCGGCCGGCTTCCTGCCTGGGGCCTGATTCCTTATACGGCGCGCTACGGCATCGTCCCACTGATTGGAGCGATCTTCCTGGCGGCGATTTTTGCCAAGGTGATTTCCACGGGCAACAATTATCTCTTTTCACCAGCCACCAGCGTTGTCCACGACGTTCTGCAGCGCTTTGTTATGAAGCGATCCAGCGATAGCAGCCTGGTGCTGATGTCCCGCATCGTGGTGATCGTATTGGGGCTCCTGGCGCTGGCCCAGAGCTTTCAGCAATCCATTTTGCAGACGGCAGTTTATGCGTACGACGTTTACGGAGCGGGTATCACGCCCGTCGTCGTGGCTGCGTTCTTCTGGAAGCGCACGACAACGGCCGGAGGGCTCAGTTCCATCGCGGCGGGAACGGCGGTAGCGATCATCTGGAAGGTGTTTCACCTTGATCCGATTATTCCGATGATCTTCCCGGCGCTCGCTGCCTCGCTCGCCAGCCTGATCGGCGTCAGTCTGCTGACCGCTCCGCCGCGTCCCGAACAGTGGCAGCCTTTCTTCCGCAAAGCCGCCGAGCGCGGGTAAGGATTTATGCGTGGAGGGTGGAACTTCAGCCCGCCAAGTGACGCTCTTCTTTGCGCCTTAGCGCCTTTGCGAGAGTTGCTCTTGATCTTGTCACGAAGGAAAAGGGACCGCGCCGCTTAGAAGACATTGCACCAAGGAGAATCCACAATGGACCTCGATGCCATCCAATCCGAACTTCGCAACGCCAGGCTGGACGGCTGGCTTTTTTATGATCACCATCACCGCGATCCCATTGCTTACCGCGTGCTGAAGGTCGCTCCGCCGATCTGCACGCGCCGCTGGTATTATCTGATCCCTGCTGAAGGTGAGCCTTTCCGGTTGGTCCATCGCATCGAGCGTGGCAACCTTGACGGCGTTCCTGGAACCTTGCATCTTTATTCTTCCTGGATCGAGCAGCGCGAGCATCTGAGGCGAATGCTGGAAGGCCGGAATCGCATCGCCATGCAGTATTCGCCCCTCAACGATATTCCTTACGTCGGCCTGGTGGATGCCGGAACGGTCGAGTTGGTGCGGAGCTTTGGCGTCGAAGTCGTCTCCTCTGCCGACCTGGTGCAATTGTTTGAAGCCCGCTGGTCTGATGCCCAGCTGGCTTCTCACCTCGAAGCCGGAAAAACCGTCCATGCTGCCGTCAACGGGGCGTTCGCAGTAATTCGTAGTGCGATCCGTGCCGGAAAAATCCTGAGCGAGTACGATGTGCAGCAGGAGATGATGCGCATCTTCGCCATGAACGGTGTCGAAACCGATGAGCCGCCCATTGTCGCCGTCAACGCGAACTCTGCCAATCCACATTACTGCCCCAGCGAAGATTCTGCGCTTCCCATTCGCCACAATGATTTTGTATTGCTCGACGTCTGGGCCAGGCAGTCAAAGCCGGGAGCGGTCTATTTCGACATCACCTGGACGGGGTTCGTTGGCGAGCAGGTTCCCAGCCGCTACGTAGGGATTTTCAACATTGTCCGCGAAGCCCGCGACGCCGCCGTCGATCTGGTGAAATACGCCATGCAGAAGGGAACACCGCTTTACGGCTATCAGGTGGACGATGCCGCCCGCGCCGTCATCCAGCGCGCCGGCTACGGCGACAAGTTCGTGCACCGCACGGGCCACTCCGTCGGCGAAGACGTCCACGGCAACGGCGCCAACATGGACAACCTGGAAACACACGACTCCCGCCGCGTCATGCCGCGCACCTGCTTCTCCGTCGAGCCGGGAATCTATCTCGATGATTTCGGCGTGCGCAGTGAACTCAACGTCTATGTTGAGGAACACGACGCACGCGTCACCGGCGAAGTTCAGCAGGCGATCGTGCCGATCCTTGCTTTGGACTAATTCCGTTCGCCGGATTCTTTCCCAGCCGCTGGTTTTTCCCCGGCATACGATGGCAGGAAAGTCCGCGGCGGCATCTGCGCCGCCGGGACCACCTGCCGTGAGTTTAGGCCTGAGCCCCCTGAAAGAACATCACTCGTGAAAGGCCAAAATTCCAATGCATCAGGTTACACGCCACTGATGACGGTCTTCATCACGACGCAAGTTTAATCTGAATCACATGGAGAGTGCTGGTCTGTGGGTCAAGGGTTGCAACGACCTGCACGTCCTTGCCGTTGTACTTCTCCGCTTCCGTTTGATTGTCCAGGTAGTAACCTTTTCCGAGTTGTGGATTGGTCAGCAAGGCGTACTGGCCATTTTTGGCCTTGATGATTTTGCCTGTGTATGTGTGGGCCTTTTTCTTGGTTTGGGGTTGCTGTGCGCTCGGTGGTTGTTGCTGAGCAGCGGGCGGCTGCTGCTGATTGGGGTATTGATTTTGAGCGCTGAATGCCTGCGAAAACGGAATTAACCCTGCGGCCAGGGTCAAGACTATGACCCAGGACCGAATGTTTCTTGCTTTCATTCATGCCCCCTTATAGGCTGTGGATTTCCCCCACCTCTGCCATATCGACGCAGCAATGATCGTTCCACAACGCTCGCACAATCAGATCGTTGAGAACATGCAAGTTAATCATCGAGAGTGTGAAGACCCCCGGTAATTTCTTCAGTGTGCTGTGGATTATTTCCAGACAGGGAGGATAGACTCCGCCTCCGACTTCCTGGCAGGCGCACCGGCGTGTGCACCCCACTGTGGGATTTCAAACCGCTTGGTTATAGAATAGTGGACACTATTCACGGATCGGATTCACAGCAGGCGTTTATCTTGAGATCATCATTAGTCCGCTTCTTTGAGCAGCAGGCGATTTACATTGTCCTGACTGTTATTGTGTCCGCCATCTTCTGGGCCAACGGCCAGCCGGTTCATCCGGCCACGATCCTTGTCTATGCTCTCGCAATCGGCAATCTGCTTGTTCCAATCACGAATCAGTTGCGTGTGGTTTACCGGGACCGGCCATTCCCTTACAATTGGCTGGCTTTTCTGGCTGTCCTGCTCCTTCTCACGCCACCCATTTACCTGATTTCGAGTATTGTTGTCTGGTGGATTGCTCCTCCGAATACGCAACCTCTGCGCGACTGGATCATAACGGGCTGGAAGTTTCCTTCCATCGTCACAATCGTCTTTGGCATCGTTTCGTTTGTTTATAGAACAACCAAAGAGCGGCTTGAGGCGCGAAACATCGAGTTGCAACGAACTGTTGAACAGGGCGCGGCCCAACTGGAAATGCAGGAGCAGGAATTGGAGCGTGCCCGGGAAATTCAGCAGTCTTTGCTTCCGAAGGACATTCCCCAGCTTCCCGCATTTGACATCGCAACGGCCTGGCGGCCTGCCCGGGCTGTCGGCGGCGATTACTTTGACGTGCTCCGGCTCAGCGAGAACCGGATTGCGATTTGCATAGCCGATGTGGTGGGGAAGGGCATTTCCGCCGCCCTGCTGATGGCCAACGTCCAGGCCACCGTTCGGGCCTTTGCGCGTGATTCAGACAGCCCCGCGCGCGTGTGCAGCCGTGTCAACAGCGTATTGTGCGGCAACATCGCGGCCGAGAAGTTCGTGACGTTCTTTTATGGCATCCTGGACGCAGAGAAGCGCACGCTCCAGTACTGCAACGCCGGCCACCTTGCTCCTGTCCTGGTTTCCTGCAAAAGCGCTCGGCAACTTCCCGGCGGCGGCGCCGTGCTTGGGGTTTTCCCGGCCTGGAAATACGAGGATCTGGCCGTCGATCTCGCAGCCGGAGACAGATTGCTCCTTTATACCGATGGAATTACGGAGGCGGCAGGGCAGGATGGAAGTGAATTTGGGGAAGAGAGCCTGCTCGATGTCGCCAAAGCCAATCTCACGGCTCCGGCTTCGCACCTGAATGCCGCCGTGCTCGCCAGAGTAACAGAGTTCTGCGGCGGACATTTCCACGATGATGCCACATTGCTGGCCGTCGCCGTCAGCTAATGGCTTTCCGGCGCTTCTTCCAACCGCCTCAGCGACTGTTCACAAAGACACAAGACCATGACATCCCTCAAAACTCCGGGGCGCTTGCGGCTATCTAGGGAGGGTGCGACGCTCGCCTCGAGGCGTCAAAAGCCGTTTGGCGGCTGCACCGGGCAAGAAACGGGGAGAGTTCTGGAGCGAATTTGCTTGACACCAAGCGGCTACTGTGCTAGTCTAGTTGTCGGTCTGTCTGGCGGTTCGCGCCTCCCGGTCAGAGGGTTCAGCGGAGAGGCTGGCAAGGTTGGTAACTGTAACATTTGAAAAAGCTGAATGGCGAAGGCAAAAAGCGATGTTTTGTAGCTTTGAAATGATGCAAGAAACTGAAAACAAAGGCAATAGCCTGTCTTTGCCCGCAAATTGCGCGTGGGACAAAAAGAATTCTTTTTTTCAAAAACGAACCGGAGAAGTTGTTGAAAAAAAAGGATCGGCGTGAAAAACGAACCGAAAAAACGGGCAAACGAACCGAAAACGAAGCTACCGAAGTTGTTGAAAACATTAGAGTGCATAAAAAACGAACCGGAACGAACCGAAAAACGAACCGGGCCATCTTGTTGAAAACACAGGAAGGCCGAAAAACGAACCGGGTAAATTGTTCAAGACCATGCCCCGAGTGATCACCCGCCGTGCACCTCTGAAACGCCATGTCTCGAACACGGGAGTCTCCTCTGATGTAGCCTATGGTTCAGATGTCATCTTCTTATCGCAGCCCAGGCTTGCCGGACCGAAGGGTTGACGCACCGTGTGCTGGATGAGACACTAGCCAACTCATTTGCTTGTCCCGTGGCAGAAGGAATCGTGAATGTTTTCAAGCGTGCTCCGGACAGCCTTTGCTGTGTTCCTCATGGTGGGTGTTCCCGTGCTTTCGTGGCGCAGCGCGCGTCCGGAGCAACTCCAGGGAATTCCCAAAACAGCGCTCTATTTTTCCGCAGTGCTTTCGCAGTGGATTCTGGCGGCAATTGGGGTGCTGGTGGTTTTTGTGGCATGGCCCCGTTGGACCGATGTTAGCCTTGCTGAGGTTCCATGGTCTGGATTCTTCAAATGGACCTTGCTGGTAGTTGGGATTTCGGTGGCAGGGCTGGGGCTTGTTCTGCTGCTCGAGCAGCGTGGCTGGTGGCCGGAAGAATCGGAAATGGTGCGCCTGCTGATGCCGGAAAACGGCCGGGAACGATTTTGGGCCCTGTTCGGACTTGCCCCCACGGCGGGCTTGTGCGAGGAGTTCCTTTATCGAGGCTGTTTGCTGGCTCAGGCGACGGCATGGTTCCATTCGGCCGCCTGGGGCGTGGTTGTGTCGTCAATAGCTTTTGGATTCGCGCATTCGTATCAGGGTTTCAACGGAATGATTCGCGCGGGGCTGCTGGGAGCGTTGCTGGCCTGGCCGGTGGTCCAATTGGGATCGCTCTATCCATCGATGGCTGCCCACTTCATGATCGACGCCGTCGCCCTTTTCTGGCTTGGGCCGAAATTCGTGAGGCAGGAGGGATAGCTTATGCGCTTTCCCGGCGGCCGCGAAAGCAACTGCATATGGGTTGGGGGTTACTTGTCGAAGGGGCGGGTGGGACACTTGACGAGATGGATTGCTCCATGGGCTGCTCTATTCCTGGCTGTACCGATGGCTGCTGCTCAGGGCAGCTCGGCGGCAAGTCAGGCTAAGTTGATTGCCCATGGTAAGTATCTGGTGACGCGCGTGGCTATGTGTGGAGACTGCCATTCGCCGCACAATGAGCGCGGCCGGGTTATTGCGGGGCGCGAATTGCAGGGGACACAACTTGATTTCAGGCCTCTGCATCCGGTACCCGGCTGGTTTGCGGCGGCGCCACCCATCGCTGGTCTTGAGGGATGGACGAAGGCTGAGGCCGTGCAGTTCCTGATGACGGGTCTCGATCGGCGCAACAAGCATGCTGGTCCGCCCATGCCTCAGTTCCATATGTCGCGCTATGACGCCGAGGCGGTTGTCGCTTTTTTGAAGTCACTGCACACCGGGAAGTAGGATAGCGGACCCGGTGGCAGGCTGAAAGGTTGCGGAATCCGGCATAGCGGGTATTATTTCCGCTCGTGGAGGGGAATCATCCTGCAGCATTTCCGGATTCGCGCTAGAATATCTAACTCATGGAAGAACGCGACTTTTTCGACGAAAGAGAAGTTTCAAAACCAGCCAACCTGTCCTGCCTGTTCTGCCACCAGTCCGCAACGTACCAGATTCGATGGATCGAACGGACAAAGAAAAAGAGCCTGAGAGGAAACGCTGACGAACGCGACCGGGCGCGGTTCCAGAAAGCCCGACCGTACCTGCTGCGGCGCGATGACTTTGTTCAGTGCCAGAACCCGCGCTGCCGAAAAAGGTTTGAGATCACCAGCCTTCAGTCAGTGGTGTTCCTGTAAAAGGCAAGCCGCAGTTTTTGGTTCGCGTATCGCTTTTCCAGGTTGAAGCGGGGCTCCGGCCTCTTTGGCGGGGGCTCAAAAGGTGTTTTGGCCAGGAGCAGTTATCAACGCAAACTCAGTTTTAGTTGAACGGGCGCAGGCCTCTGAGCACCATGGAGCCCACCCGGGCGGCTCCCAGGGGGATGCGACGTCGAAGTCGCCTCGATTCCCTCCCGCCATCAGGTTGCTGGGGGCGCGCTACTGGCGGCGCAGGCGCAGGATCTCCCCTGAAATCGAGTTGATCGTGGGCAAACTCCAGTGGCGCGGCCAATTGAAGTTCCAGGTTGGTTCCTGGTGGCAGATAAATCTGCTTGCCGCGTCCGGCCAAAACCCAGATTGCGCCAGCTGCGGCTCCTGCTGCACTGCCGATCCCCAGGCCCTTGAGCGAACTGTGGCTCGACACACCCGCAATCGTGCCGATTTCAGCCCCGGTCACGGTTGCCTGCGCTACTCGCCCTGCGTCCTTTCCTTTGGTCGATTGACCTTCGATCTTTGCTTCTCTGCGATTGAATCCTTCCTTGCCATTGCCTGCGAACGCCGAAAGCGTTGCGCGCAGGGGTTGGGTGACTCCGTTTGGCAGCGTGAGAGAATCAAAGCGAAGCCCGAGCCTCGCCTTGCCCCTGATCCGGCCGGGCTTGACCACCTGGGTGATGGCTCCTTTAACGTAGCTCCCTACCGGGATCACGATCCGGTTGTCAACTGTGATGGGGTAGATGGTCCTGCAATAGATCGCCTGCCCCACATAGGCGGTTTTCGAACTGATGGCGTTCTGGAGCTCCAGAGGAATTCGTGTTTCGGCAGGCACGGTAACGGCTTCGTTCTGCTTGGGCAGGTTGTCTGCGCCGGCAGTCTTTTGGGCTGACAAGGGCTGCAAGCAGGTTAATGAAAGAAAGGAGAGCAGAGAGACCTTCAGGAAATTCATAATTTGGCTACCTCCTGCCTGGTTAGTTCGAAACCTGCACCTGCGATCGTGAAACCCGGTGACGAGTTGCCTTGGCCTTCATCCCCGCCGGAGTACGTCCCGCAAACACCAGCGGAGCATCCCCGTCCATGCCATTCGACCCATCATAAATCAGTGCCTGATACAGCCCTTTCCAGTCTATCACTGTGCGCCGATGGCAGACTCAATGGCCTTCGCGAGGCGCTCAGCATGGAGCTTGACGGTGGCCTCATCTTCAGCTTCGACCATTACGCGCGCCAGCGGTTCAGTCCCCGAATAACGAACGACGATGCGCCCCGTTTTGCCAAGCTCAACGCGGCACGCTTCGATGGTGCGGGCGACCTCAGGGATTGATTCAAGCGGGCGCTTTTCACGGACGCGAACATTACGGATGATTTGCGGGTATTGCTTGAGGCCGTCCACCAACTCCGTGAAGGACCTTCCGGTCTCTCCGAGGATACGGAGCATCTGCAGCAATGTGACGATGCCGTCGCCAGCCAGCGAAAGATCAGCAAAGATAATGTGGCCGGAAGGCTCTCCGCCCAGGTTGTAACCGGATCGGAGCATCTCTTCGAGGACGTACCGATCCCCGACTGCGGTCCGCTTCAGCGAGATGCCGTGCCGCTCAAAGGCTCTTTCCAGTCCGAGGTTGGTCATCTGGGTTCCGACAACTGTGTGCCCTTTCAGGTTCTGATTCTGCTCGTAGAAGGGGGCAACCGCGTATAAAACGTGATCGCCGTCAGCGATGTGCCCGTCTTTCGTGGCGAATATAGCGCGGTCGGCGTCCCCGTCGAAGGCCACGCCAAGGTGGGCTCCTGAAGCCCGTGTTTCGTGAGCCATGGATTCGGGGTAAAGAGAACCACACTGCACGTTGATGTTACGGCCATCGGGCGCGGCGTTGAGGATACGGGCTTCGATGCCGAGATTCTTCAGGAGTGTTGGAACCACACGCGATGCGGCTCCATTGGCGCAGTCCACAACCAGGGGAGCTTTGGGAAACTTTAGATCGCCAGGCAGAATGCTTTCAAGGTAAGAAACATACTGTTCAAAGAACACCGGCTCGGCCACGAGATCTTCCTGAAGCGGAGTCCCGGCCCTGGAACCATTGCGCTCGATGGCCCTTTCGATTTCTAATTCCTGTGATTCTGAAAGCTTTACTCCTGAATTGGAGAAGACTTTGATGCCGTTGTCGTAATACGGATTGTGTGACGCCGACACCATGATTCCAGCGGTGAACCCATAATGACGTGCAAGGAAGGCTATGCCGGGTGTTGTAATGACGCCAGCATAGGACAATCTCGCTCCAGAGGCCTTTACGCCTGCAGCAAGGGCTTCGGAAATCCAACGGCTCGATTCTCGCGTGTCTTCTCCAAGGATCGCCTGCGATTGCCCGGTGCCATTCATCTGACACAACAAGTTGCCAAGAGACCTCCCGACCTTCAAGACTGTGCCGGGGTCAAGCGGATATCGGCCTGCGACGCCTCGCATCCCATCTGTGCCAAAAAGTTTCCGACTGGGCATAATTTGACATTGTACTGGCGGAGCCGTTGGGGCTCAACTTTAGTTAGGAACCATGGGAGCCACCACCTTGTGCTCTGAGGCTTCTGGAGTGTTGTGCAGTCGAAGAGCCAAACAGGCGGGAGGGTCGGCGGTTTGCCGCGAAACGCGGCGCCTCTTTGTTGACAGGGAATACAGCTTTTAGTACGCTGACTTATACCAATTGTTTGGAAAGTTAGGAGTGTATTATGTCGTTGACAAAGAAGGCTGTCAGCCTTGCAACAGGTTTGACTTTGCTGCTAGCCGGAACTGTCCTCTTGAACGGGCGCGTGGCCATGGGTGCGCAGAACGGACAGAAAACCGAAAAGCCTGCTGTAAAGTCAGCAGCGCCCGTGGAAGCTCCCCTTACGGAAGAGGAAGTCATTAAGCTCATTAAACACAACAAGGAGCACTTGGGACAAGTGGCCGACGAGGTTAAAGCCCGCGGTCTTGACTTTGAGTTTACCCCTGATATTGAGAAAAAAATGACCAAGGCGGGCGCTAAGGATAATGAGGCCAATACCGGAAGGCTTATAACCTACATGAAGCAGTTCACTCCGTCTGCAAGGGCCGCCCGGAAAGCGAATGGCGGCGGGCCTCAGGTGAGCGCGGCAGAAGCCCAAGCGTACAACAAACTTAAGAACGAGCAAGACCCGGATCCGATGATCAAGGACGCCGAGGCTTTCACGCAGAGTTTTCCCAAGAGCCCTCTCCTGACTTACGTCTATGCCATTGAAGCGAGTGCCTACCAGCAGAAGAACGACCCGGCTGACGTGCTGAAATATGCACAGAAAAGCCTTGGCCTTGACCCCCAAAATCTTATGGGCCTGGTTCTGGTTACAAGTGTTATGCCTCTGCCACAAATGTTGACGAATGTGAGTGATACCGAAAAAGCGAAGAGGCTGGACCAGGCGGCCAGTTATGCGCAGCAGGCCTTGCAGGAAATCGGACAGATTCCGAAGCGGCCGAATGAATCTGACGCGGCGTATCAGAAACGAAAGGATCAGATTTCAGCGGGCATTTACGCCTCTCTGGGGATGATTCACCTTGAGCGCGCCACCATGGCCCTTGTTGGTCCGGACGTGGGACAACTGGAAAAGGCTGAGGAAAGTTACAAGACGGCAATTGCAAAATCTGAGACACCAAGCCCCGTTGATTACTACCGGCTGGGAGAGGCCTTTGCCGGAGAACATAAACTGGACGAGGCAATCAGCGCTTTTTCCAAGGCGGGGCAGTTGGCCCAGGGAACCATTATCGAGAAGCTTGCCAACCAGCAAATTGAGAAACTGAAGCAGGAAAAAGCTTCCCAGGCCAAGGCTGCAGCGAAACCTTAAATCGGGTTGTAAGCTGCGCGACACGAAACAATTCTGGTGTGACATCCCGGGTCTCGCTGAATGAGAAAGCCGTCCGGAGTGCATCGCCGTAGAATGGCAAGACCTTCCTTGGAAAGACTGGAAAAACGTATCGGCTACAGGTTCCGAGACCAGAGTTTGCTAATAGAAGCCCTTACCCACTCCTCATATGCCCAGGAGGCACCCCAGCACACCCGAGATAACGAGCTGATGGAATTCCTCGGTGATGCCGTCCTGAATTTTGCGGTCACGTTACGGCTTATCGAAGCTTTTCCCGAATATGACGAAGGGAAACTATCGCTTGCGCGTTCGAGCCTGGTGGCCTCAAGCTATTTGCGTGGGGTTGCGGCTGATCTTGAGTTGGGTGACTACCTGCTCCTTGGCTTATCCGAGGAGAAGAGTGGCGGCAGGAGGAAGTCTGGCATCCTGGCGGACGCCGTGGAGGCTCTATTGGCCGCCGTTTATCGCGACGGAGGTTTAGAGGCGGCCAGGAAGTTGGTGGAACAGGTCATCCTGCCGTCTGATCTTTCGGGCCGTGTCGAAGAGTTGTACGGGACGAATTACAAGGGGGTTTTGCAGGAATATCTGCAAGCGGACCGCCGGGGTCCTGCACAGTACCGTGTGGTTGAGGAGGGCGGATTGGAACACCAGAAGACCTTCATGGTAGAGGTGAGGGCCGGAGACAGCGTAGTGGCCCGTGGGAGCGGTGGCAGCAAGAAGGCTGCGCAACAGCAGGCAGCCAAACGTGCACTGGCGATCCTCACGGCAAAGGCGGAGGCTGATGGCTGAACCCTACCGGAAATCATCGTTACGTGACACCTTTGAGTCGTTGATCGTGACGGTCATCCTTGCAATTTTCGGAACTACGTTTGTGGTTCAAGCCTTCAAGATTCCGACTGGATCGATGGAAAATACGCTTCTTATCGGCGATCATTTGCTGGTGAATAAGTTTGCATTTGGTTATCCACATGGTCCGCTGGCCCGATTTCTCCCGTACAGAAGAATTCATCATAATGACATTGTGGTTTTCAAATTTCCTGGTCCCGCTGACGACGCTCAGGAACCGGGCGAACATTTTGTCAAGAGGGTGATCGGGCTTCCGGGTGATCGCGTTCGCATCGTACACCGCAAGGTGTTCGTCAATGGGAAGGAGGTGCCGGAACCCTATGTGCGAAATAGTTACCCGAATGAGCTGCGGCCCGGCGATGACTTTCCTCCCGCCTCCTGGGGTGAGATGCAGGGTGCAACGGCGACCTGGATGGCTGAATTTCAGAATTACGTGAAGAATGGCTGGTTGGTTGTGCCCCCACACGAGTACTTTGTTATGGGGGACAATCGTGAAGAGAGTTGGGACAGCCGGTTCTGGGGATTTGTGCCCCGTAAACTGATTGACGGCCGACCGCTTATCATCTATTGGTCTTACGAAACGCCGCCGGGGCAGTATCTGAAGAACTCGTTGGGCGACCGTTTAAAGCAGCTTGGAAGCATGATTATCCATTTCTTCACCCGGACGCGCTGGGACAGAACTTTCAAGCTTGTACACTAATGAGTCCGCGCAAGCGTCGATATCTGAGGAACGCGGTTTTCGCTCTGGTGCTGCTGGCAGCGGTAGCGTGGGTGGTCCCTTCTTTTCTGAATGTAAGGCGGTACCGTCCGTTGCTGCGGGCTGCGCTCGAGCGTGCATTGCACCGAAAAGTGACGCTCGGCCACATTGCAGTACGCTTCTTTCCACGTCTCGGATTCGACGTCGACGACGTCGTTGTTGATGAAGACCCTGCCTTTGGACTGGAGCCGTTCATACGGGTTAACAGCATTGATTGCGATCTCTTGTGGCGGAGCCTCTGGCACTCTCATCTCTATTTCGGAACTCTGCGTTTTAACGGCCCCAGCATCAACATCGTTCGGAACTCGGCAGGGAAATGGAACATTGAGAATCTGTTACTGCAAAGTGGGGTTTCTCACCCATCGGCTGGCAGCGCTTCAGCGTCGCTGGCGTCCGATTTGTCGGTTGATGTCGAGGATGCCCGCCTTAATTTCAAGGCAGGCGAAAATAAGAAGCCATTTGCAATTGTTGACACGAATGCGCGTCTCGACTTCGATTATCGCTCGGACCGCCTCAGTTTCCGAATAGCGGGTAACCCTGTCCGCACCGATCTTGAATTTCCCACCCCGGGGCTGGTTGCCATGGACGGGGTGTGGTCACCGGCTGCTCCTCGCGGCCGCACGTTGGACGCAACCCTTAGAACCCAAGGAGCATTGCTCTACGACTGGATTCCGCTCCTGACAGGGGATAATCCGGAAGTATATGGAGTCATGAGCAGTGTAATACACTTGGACGGGACTCTCCGGAAGATAGAATTTTCGGGTGAAGCGCAGTTGAGCCAGCTGCATCGCTGGGAGCAATTGCCACCACCGAATGACATCCCATGTGACTTGCATTTCAGAGGTCAGTTCGATCGTGACAAGAAGAGCCTATTGATCAGCGGTATGGACCTCGCTTTTGCGAATTCGCAAGTCCACCTGGAGGGTTCTATAACAAAGGTCGCCTCCCACCCCGATCTGGATCTGGTCGTCGCTTTTGAACGCTCTCGACTTCAGGATTTGATGAGGCTTGGCACGCGAGTTTTCGGAAACCACTTCAGCTGGGGACTCAAAGGTCGGCTCAATGGAATGATTTCGGTGCGGGGGCCTTGGGGCGGTCAGCGTTACGGTGGTTTCCTGAATGCCCGCCACGCGCTGCTGGACACGTCTTCAGGCGCATTTCCCGTCTCCGATTTGGCAATTCGCATCACAGGGTCCCTCGCACGCTTATATCCCACCCGTGTCCACCTGGCGTCTGGCGTTGAAGTGGTTGCCGAAGGAACCCTGAGGCATATTTCCTTTGCGAGGGTGCGGGGACGTGTGCCGGAGCATCCGGAATACGAGTTGACACTTTACTCGCAAGCTGTCAACCTCAACAGGCTTCTGCAGTTCGGGCGTGCAGTGGGCCTGCTTTCGGCGAGTCATCTGAAAGCTGACGGGGTCGGGTCCTTTACCATGTACCTCGCTGGCCGAGCCTGGCCCTGGACCAAGCCTAATGTAACCGCCCAGGCCACCGTCCGCAGCGCTCGGCTTGTGGTTCCGGGGCTGCGTGAGCCATTGAACATTCCGCGGGCTCGCCTTCAGGTATACGGCAAGCAAATTGTTATTAACCCGTTTCTAGCTGTGATGGGTACCAGTGTTTTCTCCGGATGGGTAATGCACCAACGCGAGTCCCGCGCACCGTGGAACTTCAGTCTGACGGCGGACAAGGTGAGTGTCGGACAACTTTCTCGGTCGTTTGACGGAATCGGAAACCATAATTCACGATCGTTTTTCGGCAAATTCTCAGGCATAAGTTCCTGGATCAGTGGACGCCGACCCTCTTTTCATCTGGCTACTCACGTGGACGCGCGTGGCCATTTCTTCACGCCGCTGTTGTCTTACCGGACCCTCGGGTTGCATGAGTTTCGAGCCAGCATAGAAATCCATGACCGCGAGATTCGTCTTTCGAAGGTCAGTTTTGAAGCCGGTGGCGGTCGCGGAAGTGGGAATGCAGTGGTAGATTTGGCAAAAACTTCGCCTGGCATCTCGGTGCACGTGGAAGTCAGCAGGGCCGCCGTGCAGGCTTTGCGCGATTACCTGCCGCCGGCCTTGACCGGGGTTCAAGGATTTTATTCTGCTGCAGGCAGTTTTGAGGCCCACGGTTCAACCCACGCCGAAATCGTCCGCAGCCTGCAAGGCAAGGCGACAGTTCGACTTGAAATCGGCAGTCTTGGCAGCTTCGATCCCGTTCAGATTCTGGCCCGGCGTTTCGGGATGGACGTTTTTGAGGCGAGTTCACAACCACTATTCGTTACCACGGCCACGGCACATCTTCGCGTTCAAGACCGCAGAGTGGTGCTTGAGGATTTTCCCGTGAACCTTTCGGGTGCTGAATTCGAACTGCGAGGCGATTACGGCTTTGATGGAACTGCGAAGTTACGGGTGCGGGCCGACTTGCGTGGGATTCACCGACCTTGGATACCGATCCATCCGCAGCCGGCTGGTCCCATTTCCCGGTTAGCCGACCTTCGTTTTGCAGGCACTCTTCGTAATCTCGAGATGGTTCCCTCAAGGCAGATCTCGCAAACACAACCCTGAAGGAGACGCTTTCTTGGAGAAGTTTTTTGCCATTGTTAGGCCCACAGATGCGAGGCAACTTATGGCTGGGGTGCTTCTACCGCTGATGGTCAGCTGTATTTTGTTGGGCCTTTGTGATTTGACAACCGTGGCCCTTCCGGAACAATCGCATCCGACGGCTGGACTTTCTCAGGCCGCGGCAAATGGGTTCCAAGCCAAAATGATGGAGCTTTCATCGCCGAGTCGGACGGGGGCCAGATCAGAGAAACCGGTCGTGATCACGGATATGGAAGTGAATTCATTTATCAAATATGATCGTCCTCAGTTCTTGCCTGCGGGCGTGTCTGATATTGACATTCATTTCAAACCCGAAGGCGTTTTTGGCGCGGCGAATGTCAATTTTGACCAGCTCAAGCCCACTGGGCAACTCGGCGATCAGCTCGGCGCCAGCCTGCTCGCCTCGATATTCACTGGCACACAGCATGTGACGGCGCTGGGGGTGGTTGAGAGCGGAAATGGAACTGGCAAGGTTACGATCAAGAACATGCGGATCGGAAATACTACACTTTCTGATTGGCTCGTCAATTGGTTTATCGAGACTTACGTCCAGTCCGAATTTAAAATCGATCTCAGCAAGCCTTTCCTGCTGCCCGATCATGTTACACATATCGAGTTTGCTCCCGGCAAGGCGGTCTTCGTTCGGGGCACAGGTCAGAAGCAGTAACCAGCGGAAAGTTAGCGCCGTCCTGTGTGCTTTGCAGGGCACAGACAGGTGCTGCTATTGACACTGAGTTATTATTCTTGCAAACAGCAACGCTTTCTTTTTTCTGCCCTTCGATCGCTGCATGGCATTTTGCCTGGTACTGGAACTGTGATTCTGCGAAGTCTCGCCTTTTGATCTGGTTGGCAAGAAAGTCACAGCGGCTTTGAGAACCCGAGAGTCTGTGAGGTTATGGAGCACTCAGGCACGGTATTGCTGGAACTTTTCCTGATGTTTGGTGGAGGAAAGCTTCTGGCGGAAATCTTCGAATGGCTCCGGCAGCCTGGAGTGCTGGGCGAGTTGCTGGCAGGAGTGTTGCTGGGACCCTCCCTATTGAACCTTGTTCACCCCAATCAGCTGACCCTGGGAATTGCTGAAATCGGTGCGGTCTTCCTCCTGTTTACAGTAGGTCTGGAAACGAAGCCAAGAGACGTGCTGGGAGTCGGCTGGACGGCCATGGCCGTTGCCGTGTCCGGAGTCATCCTGCCTTTTCTTCTGGGGCTCTGGTACATGGAAGTCGGAGGCCACACGACCGTTGAGTCGATTTTTGTGGGGGCGGCCATGGTGGCGACCAGCGTTGGCATCACGGCCAGAGTCCTGGCTGACTTAGGGGCCCTGTCAACTCGCGCAGCACGAGTGATCCTGGCTGCGGCTGTCATGGACGATATTCTCGGGCTACTGGTTCTTGCAGTCGTCAGCAGCCTTTCCGCCGGCCAAATTCATTATCTGCAATTGCTCACGATCGCGGGTGAGGCGGTTGCTTTTGCGCTGGTCATGATTTTCTTCGGTTCCCGGGTGATCGGGCGGTTCCAACCCCAGGTTGAAAAACTTCGTGCCCAAAACTCTGCTTTCATCTTGTCGGTTATTCTTTGTCTCGGTCTTTCGCTGGCCTCGGTCTACATTGGGATGGCAGCCATTGTCGGTGCATTCTTGTCTGGCCTTGCTTTTGCCGACCACAGTGAGCGGTGGAAACTGCATGAGAATGCGCATCCGCTCAGCGAATTTCTGGCGCCGTTCTTTTTTGTCATTCTTGGCGTTCAGGTGAATGTGCACACCTTTGCAAAGCCCGGTTTGATTTCCATGGCTACGGTTATCTGTTTGCTGGCCATTGTCGGAAAGCTCGTTGGATGTGGGTTGGGAAGCCTGCGTTTAGGCTTCAAGGATGCGCTTCGAGTCGGGGTTGGAATGATTCCCCGCGGAGAAGTTGGATTGATTGTTGCGGGCGTTGGGTTGACCCTGCACACAATTTCTGACGCAGTGTACGCGATTGTTCTCCTCATGAGCATTGTGACCACGCTCGTCGCACCCCCATTCCTGCGCCTGATATTGCCGCTCCCGGCGGCAGGGGAAAGGATACTCTCCGAAGTCGCGGCGTCAGACGAAGGGCATTCGAAGGGGACCCCCTCGGGAAAATAGAAACATGCAGGAATTGTGCACTTTGACGGCGTAATGATCAGTGCACGCCCGGAGCCGGACCACTCAAACCTCACTGCCATGTTTCAAAACCTATCTCCTGATTATTAAGAGGGTCCCGGCTGCCATGCTCGGCATCTTTTCGAGTTCCCCGGCTTTTCAGTTGCTAGTGGTATGGTGCATGTCCTATACTCACCCTTCAATTCAATTTGGGGCTGATTCATGAAACGGTCGGAGGTCGGAAGGCGGGAGTTTATGAAGGCGGCTGGGATGTCCGCCGCGGCCTTGGGGGCGGCCGGAAGCCTGGGCGCGGAAACAGAGAGTAGGAGGCAATCCGATGTGCCTCTTGCCCCTGAGACCAAATACCCCAAGCTGGCCATTATCACGCACTACTCGCGGCAGAAGCTGGCCTTTGCCACCGAAACCGGATACGAAGGCGTTGTCGTTAAAATCGGCAAGAATTTCAACCCTTACCTGAGTGACAGCGAGATCGACAAGATTCTTGCGACTTCGCGCGATACAGGTTGCCGCATTATCAGCGTCGAATGCTTCTCTGATTTGCAGGGCAAGGGGATTAACCACATTGCGCCTGATCCGGCAGAGCGCCGCTCGATGAACGAGAAGTTTATTCACTGCCTGGAATTCGCCCACCGCCTGGGCTGCAAGTTCGTGGGTTCGTTTAGCGGAGGGATTCCAGGAGCGAGTGTTGAGCGGCAGGCCAAAGAACTGGCAGAAGTGTTTCACGAGAAATTCCTGCCGGTCTGCCAGAAGTATGACGTTTCAATGGGCTGGGAAAATTATCCTACCGCAATCAACTTCGCCACAGTCCCTGCAGCGTGGGACCAGGTTTTTTCCCTTGTGTCAGACCACCACCTTGGCATGGAGTTTGATCCCTCGCACCTGGTGCGCCAGTACATTGATCCTTACCGGGCGGTGTGGGACATTCGGGATCGGCTTCTTGCCATTCATCTGAAAGATACGGAAATCACACAGCCGGTTCTTCAGCAGGTCGGTATCCTGGGAGAGGGGTGGTGGCGCTATCGAATTCCGGGACAGGGATTGATGGACTGGCCCCGATTTCTTACGGTTTTGCTCCAGGTTGGATTCAACGGTGGTGCAGCAGTCGAACATGAAGACCGGTTCTGGGATGCGCCTGCCCGTGACAATGACGAAGAGTTTCCGCAGGCTCGAAAGGATGGATTTATCCTCGCTTACCGCTTCCTCCGGCAATACCTTCCAGGTCGCTTAAGCTGATGAGGCTTTGAATAGAGAGCTGGTCCCTCAGCATCGAGCGGCATTTCCTGCGACGCTCCCGAGTGCTGGGAGGCTGGCTTTCAAGATTCTTGCAGTGGAGTCTGGCAAAGTCCGTCATGATGTTCAAGCTTTTTGGCAACCGTGCTTTGTTGAGTTTCTGCCTGGCGCTTGCTGCCGGCATCTGCGCCGTAGCTCAGCCGCATCCCTTCACCCTGGAGCAGGTGATGAGCGCTCCGTTTCCCACCGATTTGACGGCTGCTCCGGCTGGCGCAGAAGCAGCCTGGGTTTTCAATGCACGCGGAGCGCGCAACGTTTGGGTGGCGGAGGCAGCATCTGACGACGGCAAGTTTATTGCTCGCCAGCTCACCGATTATTCCGGAGACAATGGCCAGGATGTTGGAGAATTGGCATGGCTCCCGGATGCTTCTGGCGTCGTTTACGTCCGCGGAGGCGATTTCGAAAATGGCGGCGCATATCCGAATCCCCGAGCTGTGCCGCAGGGCGTTGAGCAGGATGTCTGGCTCATGTCTCTCAACGGCAGAGCCCCTGAATGCCTGGGCCAAGGCCACTCGCCGGCAGTTTCACCCACGGGAACCAGTGTTGCTTTCATTCTAAAGGGACACGTGTGGCTCGTGAAGATTAATCCTCCTGGAAAGGCCACACAACTGATTCATGGAGAAGGGAAAGCGAAGTCACTGCGCTGGTCACCGGACGGAACCATGCTGGCGTTTGTGAGCGACCGCGAGAATCATAGCCTGATCGGTGTTTATGACTTTGCACAGAACAGCCTGCACTATCTCGACCCCAGTGTGGACCTCGATTCGAATCCCGTCTGGTCGCCGGACGGGAAACAGATTGCGTTTATAAGGATACCGGCCTCAGAGCACGAAAGGATTTTCGGGCCAGAGAGAACCGGCCAGCCGTGGTCGATCCGTGTTGCCGATGTGGCGACCGGAGCAGGCAAAGAAGTGTGGACAGCCCAGGACGGTCCTGGAAGTGTTTTCCATGGGGTTGTAGCCCGCAACCAGCTGTTATGGGTTGCCGGGAACCGGCTGGTGTTCCCTTGGGAGCGTGATGGATGGACACACCTGTACTCGGTTCCTGCCACTGGCGGTGCGGCGCATCTGTTGACTCCCGGCAATTACGTTGTCCGAGACGTCACGCTCGGTCCGGACCGGCATGAATTGATTTTTAGTTCCAACGAGGATGACATTGATCGCCGCCATCTGTGGAAGGAATCTGTTACTGGCAACCAGCCGGTACGCCTCACCAACGGCATCGGTATCGAGTGGTCGCCCGTCATCACGCGCCAGGGTAAGAGGATCCTTTTGCTGCACTCTGACGCCAAGCTACCGTCGCGACCCGCTGTACTTGAGGCGTCCGGCAAAATCCGCGATCTTGTGCCCAAAGCCATTCCCCGGGATTTCCCAGCCCGGCAGATGATTACTCCACAGCCGGTTATCGTTTCCGCTGCCGACGGCCTTCGCATCCATGGCCAACTCTTTCTTCCGTGGAATGACCACAATGGCAAGAGGCACCCGGCCATCCTTTATCTGCACGGTGGTTCACAGCGGCAGATGCTCCTGGGCTGGAATCCCATGGATTACTATAGCAACGATTACGCCATGAACCAGTACCTCGTCAGCCGTGGTTACATTGTGCTTTCCATCAATTATCGCGGCGGCATTGGCTATGGGTTGGACTTTCGGGAAGCGCCTAATATTGGCGCCACAGGGGGAAGCGAGCTTAATGATGTAGAAGGAGCAGGCCTTTACCTTCGAAATCGGAGCGATGTTGATCCTGAACGAATTGGCGTCTGGGGCGGTTCGTGGGGTGGTTACCTGACTGCGCTTGCCCTGGCGCGCGCCTCCGACCTTTTTGCTGCGGGTGTTGACATTTCGGGCGTCCACAATTGGAACTTTGAAATTCCAACCTGGGTCCCGTCGTACTATCCGCAGCGGCAGCCCGCAGCAGAGCGGCTGGCCTTCGAATCGTCACCCCTGGCCTATGTAAAAACGTGGCGGTCGCCAGTGTTACTTATTCAAGGAGACGATGATCGTGACGTGCCCTTCAAGGAAATGGTTCACCTGGTGGAAGCCCTCCGGAAACAGGGAGTCCCATTCCAGCAGATTGTGTTCCCGAATGAAGTCCATATTTTCCTTCTGCACTCGACCTGGCTCCGCACATTTCACGCCGCTTCTGACTTTTTTGACCATTACCTCCGGAACGACGCACCCGTCCGATAGAAGCATAAGGTGAGCATCATCACCGTACTCCTGTTGGTGAAATCAAGCATTGGCAACTGCCACACCTCTTCTCCGACTGTAACTTGCTTTATGGTGACGCTCGACGGTTCAGGCGGGTTCACTGAGACAGTAAAATCTGCTAATCCTGCATGGTGAGGACGACACGGTATTTAGCTTTACCGCTTATCATGCGCTCGTAGGCTTCGTTGGCGTGGGAGAGGGAAAACCTTTCAATCATGGGCCGGATACCGCTCAGGACTGCAAACCGCAGCGTATCCTCCGAGTCGGCTGGTGCGCCGGATGGCCAGCCCTGGATGCTTCTCCTTCCGTGAATGAGCTGAACCGGAGAGACCTCAATGGGTTCGCGGCTTGCTCCCACGACCAGCATCTTGCCATTAGTTGCGAGGCCGTCAACCAGAGCTGATTTTGATTTGCCACTGGGTGCTGTGGCCAGAATAATTCGAGCTCCCCCCATTTTCTGAAGTTCTTCGGAAACATTTGTGGCGCGGCTGTCGATGTAATGATGCGCACCCAGCTGTCCAGCCAGCGCGGCATTCTCCGGCCCTCGGCTGATCGCTGCCACCTTGAACCCGAATTTATTGGCAAACTGGATAGCCAGATGTCCGAGCCCACCGACGCCCTCGATTGCCACCAGATCGCCGGGCAGTGCTCCACTGTGGCGCAGGGAATTATAGGTCGTGATGCCTGCGCACAGGAGGGGTGCAGCCTCTTCAAAGGAAATCTCTTCCGGCAGCGCCGCCAATGCGTTCTCAGGCGCCACCATGTATTCCTCGTAGCCGCCGTCATAATGGATGCCGGTCACCTTCAGGTTGACGCAATTGATAAAATCTCCCCGGCGGCAATTCACGCAGACGCCGTCGTGGCCTCCATGCCAGCCTACACCGGCGCGCTGACCCTTGCGCCATGTATTGACCTGAGGTCCCACTTCGTCGATGACGCCCGCTACCTCGTGACCCGGCACGCGCGGGTATTGGATTCCCGGGAAGATGTTTTCTCTGGTGTAGAGATCGCTATGACAAATCCCGCAGGCCATCACTCGAATGCGAACCTGCCCCGGACCCGGCCGTGGAATTTCCCGCTCAACCAGATCGAAGGGCGAGCCCGGTTTCGTTACCTGCGCTACCTTCATCCTCGGCATAAGGATTCTCCCTGAGTAGCATGTCTTGACTTGGCACCCGGGTTCAGGTGCGCTGGGCTTTTTCTCTGCCCTGAATGCTTCGATTCTTTTCTTCGGAAACGCCCTTCAGAGTATGGATGTGAAAAGGAAACGTCAATTCGATGCGGGTTCCCGACCCACGGCGACTCTCAATCGTCAGGTGCGCCCCGATGCGCTGGGATCGTTCCTGCATACTGGTCAGACCAAAGCCCCGGCGAGATGTGTCGTTTTCGCGACGAAACCCTCTGCCGTCATCTTGTACCAGTAGATGGGCTTCCGCGCTGCCATAAGCCAGTTCCACCCGAACCTTTCTGGCACCGGAATGCTTGACCACATTGCTGAGGGCTTCCTGGGCAATGCGAAGGACATCAGCCTCAATATCACCCGCAGCCGAACAAGGGTCACCGCGAAGCGAGAATTCAGCATTCATCTCGCGGTGGTCAGCGATGCGATTAGTGAGACGCTGAAGAGCCCCCGCCAGATTGCCGCTTTCCAGGGACTCGGGGTGCAGCGCCCAGACCACTCGCCTAGCCTCCACCAACCCTTCGCGGGCCACGCTTTGTGCCTTGTCGATATGCACCAGCGCTTCGCTGGCGCTGGATTCCATGACATCTTTCGCAGCCTCCAATTGCAGCGAAACAGCCATGAGAGCCTGGGCCACAGTGTCGTGAATCTCACGGGCTACGCGGTGACGTTCCTCGGACACAGCTTCCTGTTTAAGGTTCTCGATTAGAAGGTTGCGTGATTCTCTTTCCGTCAGCAGAGTCGCCCACGTGTAAACCAGGAGTCCTGTGCAAAGACCGATTACAATGTTGTCAAGAAGAGTGTCCGCGGGATTAATGCCATTCCGGTCCAGGATATATTCTGCGATATAGCTGGCAAACATCAGGAATATTCCTATTCCTGCTGCAATACCAACCCGCTTGGTAGGCTCTTTCATGGGCGTTTCTCCCCATCAGAGGCCGCTCACTCTCTAATGTGAAAATTTAAGCATACAGCGGCACACACTGCCATTGCAAGGAACCCGCAGCGCCCGCAAGGATCTCCTTCGAGGGCTAAGTCGCAGCATTGCAATGAATTGAGGTGGATCTCTAGGGCGTGCTCTCTTCGAGGGTGGTGCGGAAAAAATAGGTTTAGTTACCTTTTTTTCTACGTGCCGAATTCATATACAGGCCGAGAGTCCATGATGGGAAACGCCAGCTTCACACAGGTTCCGTGCCCATGACGGCTCTCAATGGACAGCCGTGCGCCAATGCGTTGGGAACGTTCCCGCATGCTGGTCAGGCCGAAGCCCCGACGAGCTTTCTTATTTTCCCAGTCGAATCCTTTCCCATCATCGCATACCAACAGGTGAGCTTCCTCGTTGCCAAAAACCAGTTCGACGCGAACCTTTCTTGCCCCGGAATGCTTCACCACGTTGCTGAGAGCCTCCTGAGCGACGCGCAGGGCATTGGCCTCGATTTCAGCCGGGAGCGCACAAGGCTCGCCGCGCAGAAGAAACTCTGCCTTCATCTCGCGATGTTCAGCGATCCGGTTCGTAAGGCGCTGGAGGGCGCCAGCCAGATCATCGCTTTGCAGAGCGTCGGGATGGAGTGCCCAGACCACACGTTGGGCGTCGGCCAAGCCTTCGCGGGCCACGTGTTGCGCCCTGTCAACGTGTACCAACGCTTCGTCGGCGTCGGATCCCAAGACATCTTTTGCCGCCTCTAATTGCAGCGAAACAGCCGTAAGCGCCTGGGCCACAGTGTCATGAATTTCGCGGGCTACGCGATGGCGTTCCTGGGACACGGCTTCCTGCTTCAACCTTTCAACCAGGAGGCCACGGGCGGCCCTTTCTGTCAACAGAGTTGCCCAGATGTAGACGAGCAATCCCGCGCTTACACCGAGAAAAATGTTGTCAACGAAAGTGTCTGCTGGCGAAATGCCATGTTGGTCGAGGATAGATTCCAAAATATAGCTGGCCACCATCAACAGGATCCCAATTCCAGTGGCGATACCAGCCCGTTTGGTAGGTTCTCTCATGCCTTTGCCTCCAGGGAGACACAAGGTCACCCTTCTGCTGGGGCGCATTGCATATTTTGCAAGGCGACTACGCGCCACAAGCAGCCTCCGCACCTTAGTACGAGCTGCTGAGTGAAAAGCTTTGTTCTGTTCTGCACTCTTTAGCTCTCGACGATAGGTCCTTCATTTCGAGAGTTTTTCAGATCTGCGAATGCTGGGGGCCCTCCGTCATAACGGTCGGACCTGCATCTCCCATCCCTCAGCAAGCCTACCAAATTCAGTGGGAGAATTCAATTACAATGCCGTTGATCCTCTTCCCGAGGCCAGTGAAATGTCCGAAGAAGGGTGAGGTGATGTTGTTGTAGATGGCTGTGGGATTCTGCCGGTCCGTGGTATTGATGGAATAAATGCCCAACTGGAACGTGTGACCAGGACGGATATGAAACGGAATGGGAAAATCTTTGTAAATTCGCCAGTTGAGCGAAAAAAAGATGGGGTATCGCTGGCTGTTTGCTTCACCCACATAGTTGTGGAGGAGATCGATGTTGGAATAGGGAAACCCGGAATGCAAATCGACCGACGGGCTCAGCGTGATTCCCCACGGAAGCTTGAACAGCCCGAAGCCTGTCAGTCGGTTGGGAACGTCGGCAGGCAGGTTGGAATAAACGTCGGGCCGGATGACGGGTACTTCAATCGGCACGAAGATATTATCGGTTGTATTCAAATCACCCCGGCTGCTGCTTCGGACATAAGACATGCTCAAGTCTGCATTTTCACCGGCCCGATAATCGAGGGTAAACTCATACTCGTGATAGCGCGAGCTTCCACCGTTTGAAAGCAGCAGTGAGCTGGTACCACCCGGTTGCGAAAATGGATTAACGACGAACAGTTTGTGAGTGCTGCTGTAGAGGGTGCTGATCTTCGCGGTAAGTTTCCGTGAAAAACGATGGGTGAGCTGGAGCCTCCAGGTAAGGTTGTTTGGCGTACTGCCTAAGTCAGAACAGCCCGGAAGGATCTGGGGGCTACCAGAGGATATCCTGGCGCATTCATTACGATAGGTTACAGACGGTCCCACGGGAGACCCGGAAAGGCCGAGCGGGGTAACAATGCGCATGGGATTACCTGTGAAACTGGCGGCGAGCAGTGGCGTGCGATCATAAAACATTCCGACACCACCGCGCAGGATTGTGCTTGCACTTTGATTCAGAGCATACACAACGCCGAGACGCGGAGCGAAGAGAGCCGCTTTGCCGTTTGTTTCACCAAAGTAGCGCAGCCCCAGCGTCGCGGCCAGACGGCTGCTCATGATCCAATGGTCCTGGCTGAAACCGGTGATGGCAGTGTCGTTGGCACTGAGACGGCCCTCACCGCTAAAGTCGATCCTTTCGGCAGGGGACCCGTCAGGGCGAAGAATCAATACCGGGTGCGACTGGCTGAAACCGGTGAAATCGCGGTGGATGGCGTCGGCCCCCAGCATCAGTTCGTGCTTGCCATGCCATTCCTTGGTGGGGAAGTGGAAAATGGCCTGCCCTTCTTCCTGATGGCTGGCTCGCTTCCAAGCATTGAAATAGTTGCCGCCAATGCCGGTTGGGGTCAGAAGCATCGGCTGCGATCCGTTTCCATGCTCGTAAGTATTCATCTGGGTGAACTTGAAGATCGTGTGGAGAATGCCACCGGACTTGAATTGATAAGTGTCCGTACCGTCGATCGAATAACCCCTCTGGCCGTCGTCTGCAGCGGCAGGGCGCGGTATCAGGGCGTTCAGGTTGGCCCACATGGTGTGCCGTGGAAACAGGTTGACGGTAAGCGACGCATAATTTCGCGGCGACAAAAGAAACTGAAATTGTGATATCGAGTTGTAACCCTCGATATACGTTTCATCGTTGGGCCATGCGAGACCGCGCACATCGGGCTTTCTCATTTCGTAAAGGAAAGATTCTGCGAAATTGACCTTGTTTTTCCACAAGGGTCCGCCGAAACGGATTTGAGGCGTTGCCCTGGAGAAACCGACGAGGTGGCCCTCTTTGCCACGGAGGCTGGGATTAAGGTCTTGCATCATCAGGTGCCATTGATTATCTGGAGGTTTCAGGCGGATGCCGACCATGCCGCCGACAAACCCTCCGTATTGCGCACCGAAGGGCGCTTTATACACATCGAGACTCTGGATGGCGCCAATGGGTACATCGATCGAGTAGCTTCCGGTGACGGGATTTACGGCCTGAGCTGAATCCAGCAGAAGCATGCTTTCGCTTTCCGGAACGCCCTTGAGGTAAATCTTTCCACTCTGAATTCGAACGACGCCGGGCGTAATCGGCAATTCCTGTTTGAATTCCCTCTGAATGACAGGGACTGCCAGAAGCTGTTTGGGCTGCAGGATCTGGGTCGCCGGAGTTGTGCCCCGGGTCGAGACCAGTGGGGCAGTTTCACGGACCTCAACCTTCTGGTGGATTTCTTCAAGCTGCATTTGGATGTTTTCGACGGTCGTCTGTCCCGCGGTGATGGTGATTTTTCGTTTGACGGCCTTGAATCCCTCAATCGTGGCATCAAGCGTATAAGGGCCGGCGGGCAGGTCCTGAAAGTCGTAAGTGCCGTTGTCGGCCGAGTATGTCGATGGAGATGGCAACCCTGGAGCGGCGCCAATCAGCTTAATGGCAACGCCTCCCACGGGGAAAGGCTGACCCTGAGGATTGAGGGCCGTCGTTGTGCCATGCAGGGAACCGGTGGCAGGCTGCGCCGCCATGAAACTTGGAATCGACGGTAGAGCCAGGAGAAACACACTTACCAGCACCAACCGTTTGGCGGATCTGTGAAATCTCCGGCGCACTGACACACACAGATGGAAACAGGAAAGCACGGATTTTGCAATTGCGTGCGGTTGTGTCATCTGGATCGACGATGAGCTTGGAAAATTCGCTTAACGGTGTCGTTCAGCGCGTGCATTTCCTTTCCACGAGGATTTTCGGGGAGACCTGCGGCAGCCTGTGTGACCTGCTGGGCTTCATGAGCCTTTCAGTTGGTTCGTACAAGCTGAGCTTTCTGCCACCCGAATTGGGGTTATGACGTACCAGACATCGTTTGGGACGATCGCATTACTGTCCGCTGGGATTACCAGGTTATTGAAACAGCCACTGGATGTGAAACCTTACGTTTCTCCGCCAAGCGAAGGTTGGCCCTCGCCGGATAGGATTCTCGTTTTCAGTACCCTCTGTTCGCTTGATTGTGCTTCACGCACCTCTAATGCCTGCCTAACTCAACTTTAGTCTTACCTCTAACCTGGCACCATATGAGATGAAGAAGATGATCAAACGGATGCGCCGATTCTAAAAATCGGCACTCGATGAGATTTGACATCCGACATTATAGCCTGTAAAAGTGGCCCACAACCTAACGGGCAGCCTTTCACATGCGGTGTTTCTAACTTGAAGGGACAATCAACAAGAGCAAAACCATTCCCCCCGGCCCGTTTGTTTATGCTATCAGTTGTGAACCGTAAGAGGCAATTCCACGATGCCCGATGGATTCCGAACGCTCTTCCTGGGATACCGCGAGTAGAGCGAATGAATCATCAGGGAGAAGTCGAGAAGGCACGTCCGCCGGGGTGGGGAGCTCCCACTGCAGAAGTGATATCGAATATTGATTTGACTTTACGTGCCGACCGATTGGAAAATGAGCAAATCGTAAGCCCAGTGCGCGGTTCATGCAACTCACGTCATGTTTGGGGACGGAGGAATAAGAATGAGCGACAAGCTGTATATTTTTGATACAACATTGCGTGACGGCGAGCAATCGCCGGGCTGCAGCATGAATCTGGCTGAGAAGTTGGAGATGGCCCATCAGCTTGACCGACTTGGTGTTGACATCCTTGAGGCGGGATTCCCCATTGCTTCGCAAGGCGACTTTGATGCTGTCCTGGCGATTGCTGAGGAGATACGTCGACCCACCATTGCCGCGCTTGCCCGCGCCAACCAGCTTGATATTGATCGGGCCTGGGCTGCCTTGAAAGATGCCGCGAAACCCCGTATCCACACATTTCTGGCCACCTCTGATATCCATCTGAAATACAAGCTTCACAAGAGTCGGGATGAAGTTCTTGGGATGATTGCCTGGGCTGTTGGCCATGCCAAATCGCTTTGCGCAGATGTGGAGTTTTCTCCGGAGGACGCAGGCAGGACTGAGAGGAGCTATCTGATTGAATGTTGCCACGCTGCAGTGGAGGCTGGTGCAACGGTGCTGAATTTGCCGGATACCGTGGGATATTGCCTTGAGCCTGAATACGAGAAAATGTTTGCCGATGTAAAGGCAAGAGTTCCTGGAATTGAAAAAGTTATTTTGAGTACACACACTCATGACGATTTGGGCCTGGCAGTAGCTAACACTCTTGCCGGCGTCCGCGGCGGGGCACGCCAGGTGGAATGCACGATCAATGGGATTGGCGAACGGGCAGGCAACGCGGCTCTGGAAGAGGTCGTGATGGCCGTGTTCGTACGCCGGGATGTTGAACTTGTCCATACGGACATTCACACTGAGGAACTTTACGCCGCAAGCAAAATGCTGATTCGCCTGACGGGGATGCAAGTCCAAAGGAATAAAGCCGTGGTTGGACGTAATGCGTTTGCCCACGAAGCGGGCATCCATCAGGACGGTGTTTTGAAGAACGCGATCACCTACGAAATTATTTCGCCGGAGACGGTTGGTATGCCGGCGAACCATATTGTCCTTGGAAAACATTCCGGGCGCCACGCCCTGGTGAATCGTTATCGCGAATTGGGCTACGACCTCACAAAACCGGAACTCGAGCGTGCTTATCAGTTGTTTACACAGCTTGCCGATCGCAAGAAGAACGTCTACGACGAGGATCTGATCAGTATCGTTAACGAAGGATTTGAGCATATTCCGGAACTTTACTCCTTGAAGCTGCTCGAGAGCGTGTCAAGCAGCGAAGGGCGCTCGACGGCAACCGTTGAACTGGAGCGGGACGGGCAGTCCTACCGTGAATCAGCAACCGCCGAAGGCCCGTGCGATGCTGCATTCCGGGCGATCGACCGTATTACGGGGACGCCGGGCATTGTTGTCGATTTTTCCGTTCATACAGTAAGCGCGGGAGCTGATGGAACGGCGGAAGTCTCGATCCGCGTTCGATTCCAGGAGCGGGAGTTCACCGGCAAGTCGGTAAGCTGTAACGTGGTCGAAGCTGGAGCCCGCGCCTATCTGCAGGCTGCGAACAAGGGAGTTTACGAAATCAGGCGGGCTGCGGAGCAATCTGCTGCAAGAAGAGGTTCCGTTCACGAGAATGAGTTGGTCGATCGTCTCTTGCCGGGTGGGTACTAAGATCCCGGTGCTGTTCGCCGCCGCGGTGGACTTTGGGAAGTGGTAGCTCTTACAGCCAAGGCCGGACACATTGCATCCAATGCCTCAGTCCGCTTTTTGAGGCGGAAACCCTTTTTCCTGGCAGGGCCATTCAGGTGCGGTTATCTTCGTATTTCTGGGGACATCCTCCCTGTACAAGATGCGCAATTCTTGTCGGTGCGAGAGGATAGGGTTGTTCCTGTTCAGCTTAATCTGAGTTTTGTAACAAACTGATAATAAATTGGTTGGTTGTCATCCGGAACCTCGTGCTCGAGCTTGAAGCCCATATCATTGTTTTAAGTTCAATAATATCTTGTTCTTTCAGGTGTTCTTCGTGTAAGATGCCTGCTATCAAATGCATGCCATATTCAAAATAGCTGTATTACCAGGTGATGGAATTGGGCCAGAGGTAACCGAAGAAGCCCTCAAAGTTTTGCGAGCGGTTGAGGGCGTTATCGGACCCAAATTTCGTTTCCAAACAGGACTGGTTGGAGGTTGTGCGATTGATGCCACTGCCGTTCCCCTTCCTCCGGAAACCATTTCAATCTGCAATCATGCCCAAGCGGTCCTTTTGGGGGCTGTCGGCGGACCTCGATGGGACTCGAGACGTCCAGATAGCCGACCAGAGCACGGTCTGCTGCAGTTGCGTCAAAGGCTCAGGCTTTACGCGAACCTGAGGCCGGCTCGCGTCATCGATTCGTTGGCAGGCATTTCGGCGTTAAAGCCGGGTGTCGTCAGGGGCACTGACCTGGTCATTGTCCGGGAACTGATGGGAGGGATTTATTTCGGCAATCCTCGTGGCATCTTTTCAAAGAACGGCGAGCGAATGGGAGTGAACACTGAGGTCTATCGCGAACACGAGATTGAGCGCGTCGCCCATCGGGCATTTCAGCTCGCCCGTTTGCGAAAGCGGAAGGTGACTTCGGTTGACAAGGCTAACGTGCTTGAGAGTTCACGGCTTTGGCGCGAAGTTGTGACGCGTGTCGGCGAAAGCTATCCCGACGTCGAACTGGAGCATCTTTACGTTGACAACTGTGCAATGCGTCTGATTGCAAAGCCGACCGGCTTTGATGTCGTCCTCACCAACAATATCTTCGGCGACATCCTGAGCGACGAGGCCGCAATGCTGACGGGCTCGATCGGGTTGTTGCCCTCAGCGAGCCTGGGCGAACGATCAGGTCTGTATGAGCCCGTTCACGGGTCCGCCCCCGATATTGCCGGCAAGAAACTCGCCAATCCCATAGCGGCGATTGCTTCAGCGGCGCTCATGTTGCGCTACTCCTTCCGCATGGAACGCCCTGCAGCGGCGATTGAGGCAGCCGTCGAAAGAGTCCTCAAGCGCGGAGCCCGAACCCCGGATCTGCCTGGCCGCAAGCGTTCTCTTTCAACCTCCCGCATGGGAAACCTGATTGCCGAGGAAACAACAAAGCTGCTTGCGTCGTCGCGCTTTAATCCGAAGGGGAGAGCATAAGAGCGCCATATTCCCGAATCGATTGGGGAATCTTTTGTGAGCGAGGGCGCTGAAGGTCATTGCAATCTTGTTAGCGTTCGAGTTAATATGCAGTTCGACGGGGGGCGGGCGGTTTTTTACGCCATGAAATATGATGGCAGGAGCATTTTGCTATGTGGTGGGAAAAGGAAAAGAAGTCTCAGTCCGGTGTTCCAACTTCACAGCCAACCGTTCCCATATCCTCAGTAACTTCTAAGGTGGAGACCTCTATGCCTGAAAGCAATCGAAAAGATGCAAGCGTAAGTTCCTATGGCCAGCCACAGGCTGTCATCGGCGCTTCAATCGTTTTGAAAGGAGAACTCTCCGCAAACGAAGATCTTGTCATCGAGGGTCAGTTCGAAGGAACTGTCAACTTGCAAGACCACTGTTTGACTGTCGGGACGAATGGAAAGGTCAAGGCCGAAATCCAAGCTCGGCAGGTGATTATCCTGGGATCGGTCAATGGGAACGTGAACGCGCGTGACAAGATTGAGGTGCGCCGTAGCGGCAATGTGACGGGAGATTTGACTTCAGCCAGCATCTCAATCGAGGAAGGGGCCTATTTCAAAGGAAGTATCGATATCCTCCGCGAAGCAAGACAGGAAGAACGTACCCCCCTCACTGCCGCAACCGCATACAGTGACAACGACTAAAGAAGCGCATGTTCTTCTCGATTTGCAGTGGAGGACGGTCGCGTAGCGTTTCAGTTATACTAATCTAGTGATGGGGCGTTCCGCGTGGTTCCTGCCGCGGCTGCGCTGGCGTGGGGTTATTTGTGTCGTTCGAGTTTGCCGATGTTTTTAGTCAAGGCCCGGGAGGATTTCCGAAATAAGGGTTCTGCACGCAGCAGTTCCGCGGTACCGAGTCAGGCTCTTGAGTGGATTTGGAAATATTTGCAGGACGTAACCAGCCCTCACGTTCTGGATTGCGGCAATGTTTCTTCTGCCACGGTAAGTGTGTTGACACAGCGGCATGCAAAGGTCTATGTCGCGGACCTGATCGCTCCTCTGCAACGCAATGATCCTGCCTATTGGCGACGTTCGGGAAAAGAGATCGTTTTCTGCCTGGACGAACTGCTCAGACAAGTACCTGGCATCCCTCCTGCTTCGCTCAGGCTTATTTGCTGCTGGCATCTCCTCGACCTGGTTCCGCGCAACCATCTGCCCGAGCTTGTAAAATTCCTTCTCTCCCTCCTTGCGCCCGGCGGAATATTCTTTTGCTTCCTCCGCGAGCCCAACCTTGCGACGGGAAAGGATGGCCGATGGAAGCTTGAGAGCCTCACAACCCTTGGAGCCGAACGTGAAGGGGTCGGGCAGTTTCCGTACGCTCCGCTTACGAACCGCGAGGTTGAAAAGCTGACAGCAGGGTACAGCCTCAAGACCTTCCTCACTCGCTCCCACCGGCGGGAAGTGGTGGCCTTGAGAGTGGACGAAGAGGTTTGAATGAAATCGATAAGATTACTGATTCTCACTCCGGTTTTGACAGTGTGGATTGGCGTAGCCCCACTGTTTGGGCAGGATCTGGTTACAAAAGCCCTGAATAGCTTTCCGACGGATACAATTCGGCTGGAATATTCAAGTCCTGAAGCGCTGCGTAAGTTGCCTAATTATGCCGCCTTGAGCCAACATTACATGGGCCCGCGTCTCAGGCAGCTTGTAACCTCGATGGCCGAGCTCGGGGTCGCTGAGAATGATGTTGACCAACTTGTACTGGGCTGGAGCCTCGATGGGTCCAATGTAAATCTCTATGGGTTTGCCGCTGGGCACTTTCGGCCTGATGTTCTCGAGGCTCGTGCGGCAGCGAGAAATATCCCTGCCCAGCAGATTGGGGGGAAGCCCGGCTATTGCCTTGGAGCGGGCCTCGAGACTCAATGCGTCGTTGTCCTGAGCCCGACTGAAGGCGCCTTTGGGACTCTTGGCACGCTGAGCCAGATCATGGGAGCCCTGAATGGTGGCGGAGTTGCGCTCGGATCAAATTTCACTTTTGCCCAGGCTGTGAAGCAGGAACAGAAGGGAGCGCCCATATGGGGTGTTGCAGTTGCTTCCGCCGTCGCATCGTGGTTTAAAGGTTGGATGCCCAGACAGAACGATGTTGAATTGGATTGGGCAAAAGTGTTCCAAGGTGTGAATGTCCTCGGTTACAGCATCCTGACTGGCAATGATGTTCATCTCAACCTTGACCTCTACTGCCAGTCAGGGGAATCTGCGGGTAGCCTCAGGCAGGTGCTCGAAGGGCTAAAGCTGGCCCAACAGATTGCCTGGCAGAATCAGAATCCCAATAAACCCAATCCTTTTCAACAGATGCAATTGACGCAACAAGGTAGCCAGGTTGGTGTCCGCCTGGTGGCAAATTACAGTGAGATTTCCGGTCCAGGACTGTAAAGGATGGTAGTTGCTGCGGAAGCCAGCAGAAATGTCCAGAGACTGTTTATGCCACGCCTGGAATCGTCAGAGGGCCAAGGAGCCGGATGCGGCACCTTGTCAGGGGGGGCACATTCACATTGCTTCCCCGCCTTAAGAACAACTCGTAGCTGACAAAAGCCACGGCGCTTGCAGGAGCCGCCACGGTCAGAGCGGTAGAACTGGCGATAGCCAATCTTGCCGCAGTAAGACCTCCTATGCCTGCTACTCCCGTCAAGAACCTCTTCCACGACCTCCGCCGGTGTCCTCGCACGTGCCCTTCAGCATCAAGTTCTCCCGCTAAGCCCTTGCTTTTTTCGAGGCGAGTCATGATGGCTGAAACGGGCACCTGCTCTCCGTCAGGCAATGTAACGTCGTCAAAACGGAAGGCGATTTCCCCATTCCGTCTCATCCACTTTGGACGCCGGATTGAGGTGATGTGTCCGTTGAAAAGTGTCCCCTTGGGCAAGGCCAGATGGCCGTCGATGTACACTGGCGCAGTCATTTCAGCAGAAACGGGGTCGTTAACATGACTGACCAAGGTATGCATTCCCGAGAGGAGACGGGCATTAACCATCGTCGCTGCCGGGACTGTTAAATTCGGTGAGTTGGCAAGCGGACGGTGAGGAACTTCGCTCCGGCGGGTTAGAACTACCCCTCGTGCTGCAAAGCACAAAGGTGTTGCCAACGAGAATACGAATAAAGCGGTAATCAGTCGTCGCATTGTATTCCTCACAACGGCCAGGGCAACTTTCGCCAATGAGCTTACCGTGGGCTTTACACTTCGCCCCTCTCCGCCTGGCGCGAGCCGGAAATTTGCCCTGTTACGAGATTGGGGATGTCCTCTGCCAAACGCAGAACCCCATTGGGAAGCTCCATTATATAAGAGATTCGACCAAACCCGTTGTCAAAAGATTGTCAAATTTCAACTGGTGCGGTGGCAAAACATGAGCCAGCACTTTCCCCAATCGCTGGCCCAATCCGAGGGAACAGCTAATTGCATTACCCCACCTTAGTCACTTTGTCTGCTTGAGGTCCTTTCTGCCCCTGTACGATTTCAAACTCGACGGTGTCCCCTTCCTGGAGTGACTTAAACCCGTCACCTTCGATTGCCGAATAGTGCACAAAGACGTCGGCTCCTCCATCTTGCCCGATGAAGCCGTACCCCTTGCTGTTATTAAACCACTTCACCTTTCCCTGAAGACGTGCCACTTCCTTCCCTCCTTAATCGCTGAGCATTGGTGATCGATGGTTCATCGGAAGGATCTTAAAAAAGAAAAAGCCAGGAATCCCCTCGGACTCCCGGCCCTCCATTCAAGAACACGTTCCTGATGCGAACACCGTGCAAACTCCCTGGCGACTAAGTATATATTTTGCAATCAGCTTGTCAAGAGAATATTGACTCATGAGTCGACGGTATCAACTTGCACTACTGGCTACCTTTGCCGCGGCCGCCGCCTTGCTCGAAGCAAACCCACAGTAAACCTACGAGCGTTTTCCCATCAGTGATTTTCTTTCCACGCAGGAGTTTTTCAAGCTGGATTTTCGAAAATGTACCGACTTGTATCCTCTCATCAGCTTCAGGCTCGGCCTTTGACAGCACCAAATCACTTGCCTCGACCAGATGCATGCGCTCGGTCAAGAAACCGGGGCTGGAATAAAAAGACAAAAGCCGCTTCACGGAACCTGCCTTGTACCCGGCTTCTTCTTGCAACTCGCGCCGCGCTGCGCGGAGCACGCTCTCGCCCGGCTCCATGGAGCCTGCTATAAGTTCCCACAAGCTTTTCCGGGCGGCGTAGCGGTATTGGCGAACCAGGATAATGTCTCCATTGGGAAGACGAGGGATTATGACTACTGAACCGGGATGCTCCACGACCTCGCGGGAAGCTTTTACATTTCCGGGTTCGATCACGCGATCAAGTTTGAGAGATACAACCCGGCCCCTGTACAAGCTTCTGCTGTTTAAAACGCGTACACCTTGACCCATACGGAAACCAAGGCCTCCTTTTCTTTCTCCGGCAGGAACCCTTTACGGGTTCTTGCGGATCTGTGGAAGGCTGCGGAACAATGGCCTGAAAACGATCAAGTCGAAAACGTAAAGTCTTCAATGATAGACTTGGCAGTCTTCGCATCCTTTGCAGCCTTCAAAGTGGCGCGGTCGTGCTCAAGCGCGGATTTGAGCTTAACATAGGTTTGAAGTTTGCTCTTGATTGCGGTGACTTGTTCCTTTGTTGCCGTTGTGCTTTGGGCCGACTTGTCCAGGCAATTGATGAGCATGTTAACCACACTGAGCGAAAGGGTAAGCCGCGTAAGACAGCTTTGCTCGTGGTAGTCCTTTTCAAAGTCGGAAAGGTTTTCCTTTTTAACTGAGCTGATCAGGTTATTTATGCCCAGGAGGTAGCTCTTGACCATTCCCTCATCGTCGTTACATGTTTGACCGAAGAACGGTTGGATGGACAGCCCGAACAAGAAGGACGCTGCAAGAATAACGATTAGGATTCGGCGTTTCATGGCCGCTCCTTTCTTTTAGACCGGGCTCGCTTGAAATATATTGCAGGCCTCAATCTGGGAATTCGGAGGCCTTCTAGTGGCACATACTAACATAACTAAAAGAACGGAGAGCAAAATTCCAGATTGGTCCGTTGTTAAGGGCAGTCCCGGTCTGTTGGAATGCACGGCCGTGCCGAGAGCTCACGTGGACTGGTATACTGATTCTCGTGATTGACTGTCTTGACGCGGAGCAAACCTGCAAAAGGAAGGAAGAGGATGAAGATTTCGGCGCTGATTGTGGACGACGAGCAACCTGCGCGGGATGAACTGGCCTACTTGCTTAGAACCTTCCCGGATGTTGAGATTGTGGGGCAAGGTAAGAATGGTGTCGAAGCGGTCAGTCTTGTCCGCGAATTGAATCCTACTCTTGTATTCCTGGATGTTCAAATGCCTGGTCTGGATGGCTTCGGCGTGATCAAGAAACTGCTGGATAGGAACGCGCGCCTGCCCTATTTTGTATTTATCACAGCTTACGATCACTATGCCGTACGTGCGTTTGAAGTGAATGCCGTGGATTACCTCCTCAAGCCTATTGAGCGAAACCGGCTTGAAAGAGCTTTGCAGCGCGTACGTGGGATGGTGGAGGCGTCGGAGGCAGCTTTTGAGAAACTGGACCGGCTGGTGCAAATGATCGAAGACCGGCCACCCTCACCTTCCAGCAAGCTTGTTGTGAAGAGCGGAAACCGCCTGGTGCTTGTGGATTCTTCCGACATCATCTACGCGACTATCGAAGACGGTGTGATTAGCATTGTGACCAAAGACCTCGAAGGTCAGTCCAATTTCAGAACAGTAGAGGAACTGCAGAGCAACCTCGACCCGAACATCTTCTGGCGAGTTCACCGTTCCTATCTCGTGAATGTTAACCGGATCAAAGAAGTTGTGCCATGGTTCAAAAGCTCTTATCAGCTGAAGATGCAGGACCGGCGCGAAACAGAGATTCCAGTGAGCCGCGCGCAAACACGTAAACTTCGACAACTGCTGAATCTTTGAAGGCGTCTGCGAGTGCCCGATTGCGCCTGGTGCCCAAGGGGCTGTGCGGCGCCATTTCAGGACCCAGGAGTGATTTCTGTTTCAGAGAGGCGCCCGAAATAGTTCTTCAAGGCTTCGACAAGGCCCACGATCGTTGATTCCGCCGCTTCAATTGAGACTTTCAGGCCGTGCTTGCGAATCGTGTCTGAGGTAATGGGTCCGATTGAAGCGATGGCTGTTCCCGTCAGGGCGTCGTGCAGCCGATGGTCATCGAGCAAGCGAAGGAAATTTGTTACTGTGGACGAGCTTGTAAAAGCAATCGCATCCGGCTGAGGCGTAAGTTTCCGTTCAAGTTCTCCGGGAACGAACTGAGGTCGAACTGTTTCATAGGCTTCAACCACTTCCACGTGAGCTCCCCGGTTCATCAGAGCAATGGGTAGAATGTCCCTGGCGACTTTCGCCCTGGGGATCAGAAATGCCTTCCCCCGAATATCGAGGTCCTTGAAAAACTCGATCAATCCTTCTGCTCTGTATTCTTTGGGCAGAATCTCGATGCGAATTCCTGTTTTGGCAAGCTCAGCAGCCGTACCTGGCCCAATGGCGCCGATCTGCACTCCCTTCAGATCGCGCACGTCGCGGCCGCAGACTTGGAGGCGGCCCAGGAATTTCTTTACTCCGTTGGCTGAGGTGAAGACAAGATAATCGAACTTTTCCAGACGGCCGATGGCTTCATCCAACGGTTGCCAGGATTGCGGGTCGCGAATTTCAATCGCCGGGATCTCGATCGCTTCCGCTCCCAGTTCCTCGATCGCTTCCTTGAGAACTGTGGCTTGATCCCGAGTGCGAGTCGTCACGATGCGTTTGCCAAAGAGTGGGAGGCGCTCAAACCAATTCAATTGCTCACTGAGACCGACAACTTCTCCTACTACGATGACGGCGGGTGCTTCAATGCCTTTGGCTTTGGTGGCGATATCGGCCAAAGTTCCTTTCACAGTCTGTTGCTCCGCGCGCGTGCCCCATCGGATTACGGCAACAGGAGTGTTGGGATGCCGGCCTTCCTTGACCAGGACTGTGGTGATTCTTGGCAGGTTGCGTACGCCCATGAAAAGAACCAGGGTTTCCCCACCCGTGGCGAGCTTTGGCCAGTCAATGCCGGTTGTGGATTCAGAAGGATCTTCGTGGCCGGTAACGAAAGTTACGCTGGACGACATATTCCGGTGCGTCAAGGGAATACCCGCATACGCAGGAGCAGCATATCCTGACGTGATGCCCGGTACAACCTCGAACCTAACTCCGGCACCGGCCAATGCCAGGGATTCTTCGGCTCCGCGTCCAAAAATGAAAGGATCTCCCCCCTTCAGACGCACCACAGTCTTTCCTTGTCCCGCTTTGAAGATGAGGAGTTCATTGATAGCTTCCTGCGGCGTTGTCTTTTCACCTGGCCGTTTACCCACACAAATCTTTTCACAGTCGGGGCTTGTGTATCTCAGCAGGTCTTCGTTGGCAAGGAAGTCGTATATGACCGTGTCCGCCCGCTCAAGAGCGGCCTTGCCCTTGAGTGTCAACAAGCCGGCATCGCCTGGCCCGGCGCCTACCAGATAGACTTTTCCGCTCATAACGACCCTTGAATCACCGAAAGGTGAGCGTCGTGGATTGCCGAAGACAATTACTTTTTATCAAAGGCAGTTTGGGAAAGCAGCTCATTCGCTCCCTGACCGAAAAGTTGCTCCGCCACGCGCTTTCCCAAATCCTCCGGATTCTCAGGCTTTCCCAAGGCTCTTGCACGGAGCACACGGGCGCCGGTGGGGTCGGCAACCACGCCCGTCAGGTGAATTCCTCCGGCTAAATGCTTTGCGTAACCCGCGATAGGCAGCTGGCAACCTCCTCCCAGCGCCCGGAGCAGGGACCTTTCCGCCCGGACACACTGGTGAGTGGCCTGATGGTCCAGTGGGGCGACCGCTTGTGCAGCAGAACTATTCCTTGCGCTGATCTCGATAGCAAGAGCTCCCTGTCCGACGGCCGGGCATATTTCGTCCTCCTGGAACCATCCGGTGATGTGTGAAGCAAAACCCAGGCGTTTTAATCCTGCTCCTGCCAGCACGAGCGCTTCGCACTCGCCGCCATTAAGTTTTCGCACCCGGGTGTCTACATTGCCGCGCAGCGGAATCACCCTGAGGTCGGGGCGTATGGCGAGAAGCTGGGATTGGCGCCGAAGGCTGCTCGTTCCGATCCGGGCTTCGGCAGGCAGAGCGCGCAGCGATATTCTGTTTTTCGATACCAGGACATCTCGGGGGTCTTCCCGTTCAGGGACGGAAGCCACCGCCAGGCCGTCGGGCAGTTCGGTTGGAAGATCTTTCATGCTGTGTACAGCGAGGTCCACCTTCCCGTCCAATAACGCTTCCTCAATTTCCTTGATGAACAGCCCCTTGGTTCCGGACGCAGCGAGCAGCGCACTCTGGAGCTTGTCGCCGCTGGTCTTGATAATCTTTATGCTGATTTCATGGCCGGCGGCTGCCAGACGGTCTTTCACCCAGTTTGCCTGCCATAAAGCGAGCGAGCTGCCGCGGGAACCGATGGTAATTTTCATGAGGATGACAAGAAATCCAATATTTTCCAGCGGGAAAATAGAACGATTTTACAGAGGTGAAAACCTGCGATCCCGAAGCCCCATTGCCGCAGGCCGTCACTCAGCGACCCCGAACATCTTGCGGACTAACAGTACCAGTGAGTTCTGATCCGGACGTCCCACGCCGCTCTTGAGTTCAGTAATCGGCCCGTGCAGAACCTTATTCAGAATGCCATGCGTCAGCGCATCAACGGCCTCACGTTGCTGAGTGGTCAACCCGTCCAGGCGGCTGCGATATCGTTCAAGTTCACTTTCCCTGATGGTTTCAAGCCTATGCTCAAGGGCCACGATTGTCGGCACAATCTCTCGTGAGGCAAGGCGCCGCATCACCTTCTGGACCTCTTCCTGGATGATCTGTTCTGCCCAACCCGCTTCCCGTTCGCGCTGTTTTTTGTTGGCTTCGACCACTTGGCCCAGATCATCGATGTCGTAAACGAAGGCGTTGTCAAGCTGGTTGATCGATGGATCGACGTTGCGAGGCACTGAGATATCGACAAAAAACATGGGGCGGTTCTTCCGCGCTGCCAGCCATTGCTCCGCGTGCCTGCGGTGGATGATGTAGTGCGGCGCCGACGTCGAGCAGATCACGATATCCGCCTTTTCGACATGATCAGACATCTGTTCGAAATGGATGGGTGTGCCATGAAAAGCCTCTGCCAGCTCCACGGCTCGTTCGTACGTTCGATTGGCAACGAAAATGGTGCCGGCGCCACTCCGGATCAGGTTCTTGGCCGCGATTTCGCTCATCTTGCCGGC
>JBJKQK010000082.1:0-8533 GCA_046705285.1 Terriglobia bacterium | reverse complement strand
TTATCAATGGCTTATCTTCGGCAACATCAGTGCGAACCATGAGATGTGTGATCGTATGGTGGCAGAGTGACGATATTTCGTCTCCCGCCTATTGGGAGCTTCAGGGTGCCTCAGCATGCACAGATCGTCCGCTGGGGACTGGCGTTGCTGGCATTGGCTGGTTTCATTTGTGTCAGAGGCAGGCCGAAAGAGTCCCCCGTATGACGAATCGCGCTTACACTGACCGCGAAAGACGCGCCAGCCCAGGCCTGCTTCCTCGACAGCAGATCGGCGAGCAGAGGACCCAGCCGCAAGATGGATGCCTGGGTTCGGCACGCCCGCTGTGCACGTCGCATCTCAAACTAAGGCCACGCGATTCCGCCGTCTTCGTCGTAGAAAACCTCGGCGATGTCAGGACCCTGCAGATAGAGCATGGCGAAGCCATTGAGCACGCGCGGGGGGATTTCAGGATCGTTGGCGAGCCGCTTTTCATACCAGACGACGTTCGGCTTCCCTTCCATGTCGGACGCCTCTGCGCACGGTAATCCTCCATGACCGCAACAGCGGCAGAGGACTTCTGCCGAGCCATTGTTCTCAGGCTTATACCAGGCGCCGCTGTGCACATGGCCCCAGTACCAGTAGTTTGGAGCGACATTGGCAGGGAAAGCGCTCATAGCCTGCGACCACAAATTTGTCTTGCTTGAGCCATCCTGGGTGAGGGCGTTGTGATGGGTCAGGATGATCATTTTCTTCCCTTTTTCCGCCTGGTCTTTCAGGAAGTGTAGTTGGTTCTGTGGCCCTCCCGCCCGGAACAAGGCTCCGTCCAGATAAAGCGTTTCGGCATCGGAATAATAGGCTGAATCCAGGCCCACGATCACCCAGTCGTCGTTCTCCAACGCAAAATAGCTGCACCCTTTTTGAATCTCGAACGGCGGGTCGTCAATCGCCTTGAAATAAGCATTGCCGCCCGAATACATTTCATGATTCGAGTTCAAGGCCAGCGAGCCGATTGAACCTTTCGGCCTGGATTTGCTCCAGAGCTTTGTCAGCAGGTGTTCTTCCTCGTCTTCAGTCCCCGCGTAATAGGTGTCCCCCAGGTGGATGGTCAAGTCGGGCTGCAGAAATGCCATGTGCTTCAGAACGTCCATGCTTGGCGAAGGATTGGCGGGCGTTCGCCACTCGCCCGTGGCCCAGTCGCCGGCAAGGCCAATCTGCACATTGTTCGGAATCCTGAAGGTAACGGGAGACATGTTGAAGGGGTGGTTGCCTCCCAAAGCAAGGTGTTCAAGCCACTCCGCGCCTGCCAGCAGCCAGCCCGGGTCAAGTTGCTCATATTTGCCCGTACCCCAAATCTCGCCAGCTCCATCGGTGGCGATAACCACCCCTGCTTCAAGGTTACTCAGGACTCTTTCCCGGTCGCTTTTGATTGCCGTAAACGCGAGCGTAAGTGCATTCCCCAGGCTGGCATCGGCGGGTGGGGCCTGCCTGGACTGGCTGGCGACGACGGCGCGCTGGTGAGATCTCATGATCAGCGGCATGATTCGGCTCTGCTGATCGGGCGTCAGTTTCTCCCAGGCGGTTCTGATTCGGCTGGCAATTACGGGATCCATACTGAGCTTCATCGTTGTTCCTCTGCCTCCGGCGACCCCATTGAAAGCTGAGTCGCCCAAGTCTATAGGCTACTCGACAGCCACAACCAGAAGGTTAGCATCGTCCTGGAGCCGCCTGCTGATTTCGGCCCTTTGGCTCAATCCGCTTCCCCCACGCTCTTCTCAAATCTTCCATACCGCAATGACAGCGTCGGCAGCACGAGAAGATTCAAAGCCGTCGAGGTCAGCAGTCCGCCGAGAATGATGATGGCCATAGGCCCTTCAATTTCCCGCCCGGGATCGCCGGTGCCGAGGGCCAAGGGCAGCAAGCCGAGTCCGGTGACGGTCGCCGTCATCAAGATGGGCGCCAGGCGCTCAGAGGCGCCGCGGATGGCGGCATCCAGGCCCCACGTCATGCCCTCTTCTGTGACCAGATGCTCATAGTGCGAAATCAGCATGATGGAATTGCGCAGGGTAATGCCAAACAGCGTGACGAAGCCGATCAGGGCCCCGAGCGATAGTGCCGTGCCGGTGATGTACGCAACCAGGACGCCTCCTATCAGCGCGAAAGGCAGATTCACAAGGACCAGCAGGAGGTTTCGGTAGTTCATCATCACCACGGAAAGAAGGATGACGATCAGGAGTCCGGCCAGGGCCGCGTGGACCAGCAGTTCGCGGTGTGACTTTGCCGCCGCTTCTGCTGTCCCGGTGAACCGAAAGTAATTGTTGGCGGGAAGCTTCACCCTGGTTCGAATCTCCCGCCGCGCCTGCCGGACATAGGAATTGACGCTGCGCCCGGCGACGTTCAACGTAATGGTCTGCACTCTGCGGCCGCCGTTGTGCAGGATCACGTATCGCCCGGACCGCTCGTAGACATCGGCAATCTTGCCAAGCGTGACGTAATTCCCCGCCGGGCTTCTGAGTGGCAGCGCGGCAACGTTGGTCGGGCTCCGCCGGTCCACTGGATCGAGCATCACATTGACGTTAAAAACTTCATTGCCCTGATAGACCTGGCCCACATCGAGCCCACCAAAAGCTGTCTGGACGGCATTGAGGACCGAAACCGGTTCAAAGCCCCATCGCCTAAGCTCTGCCGGGACGAGCCGGACGATGACTTGCGGCGTTCCCGGTGGCGACTGAATCCGCACCGCCCGGGCGCCCGGAATCGAGCGGAGCACTTGGGCCACCTGCTGCGCTTTCTGGTCCAGTACGCTCAGGTGCGGCCCGTAGAGATTGAGCACGACGGCAGCGGTGTAGCCGGAAATGATCTCTTCCATCCTTTCCTTCAAGAAGGTGTTGACGGTAAAGGTGAAGCCTGGAAACTTCCTGAGCGCCCGGCGGATGCCCGCCAGCGCGGCTTCATTCTGCTCGCCGTTGAGATGGGTCTTGAGGGCCACATCGATTTCACTCTGAAAAGGGCCACGGGTTGAGGAGAGGCTGGCGCGGCCTGCCTTTTGGCCGACCGTCGCGACGTAGGGCGCGGCCATCAGCGCCTTGCTCACCTTCCTGCCCACGCGCAGCGAATCCCTGAGCGAGCTGCCCGGCACACCTACCATGTGGACAATGTACTCGCCTTCGTGGAATGGGGGCAGAAACGAGGAGCGGAACGAGGGCAGCACGGCAAGCCCAAAGGCAGTCAGCGCCAGCACGCCCACAATCACCAGAGCAGGCACGCGCTCAACAAACAGCAGCACGTGGCCATAACCCGCCTTCAGCCAGCGGACAAGAGGAGGCTCCTGTTTGACCAGCGTCTTCTTACCGAGAAGCAAAAGGCAAAGGGCCGGCGTCACCGTAAGCGCCACCAACAGGGAAGCCATGACGGAAAGAATGTAAGTAACTCCCAGTGGACGGAAGATGGCGCCCGCGATGCCGCTCATCATCAGGATGGGAACAAACACCAGGGCCACCGCGAAGGTTGCGTACACGACCGCGCTGCGGACTTCGATCGAGGCGTCAAGGATCACGGGAAGCACCGGCCGTGGATTTTCCGCGTGACGGTTTTCGCGCAGGCGGCGAAGGAAGTTTTCCACGTCGATCACCGCGTCGTCCACCACCGCGCCGATGGCGATGGCGAGGCCGCCGAGCGTCATGGTGTTAAGCGTATAACCCATGTGGTCCATCACCGTGACCGCAGCCAGAAGCGAAAGCGGAATGGCCGTGCAGGAAATCGCCGCTGTATGAAAATCGAAAAGGAAAAGAAAGATGACGATGACCACCAGGATAGCTCCGATGGTCAGCGATGAGCGGAGATTGCTGAGGGCGGTCTGGATAAACGTGGCAGGGCGGAAAAGATTCACGTCCAGATGGATGCCCTGGCGACGCAGCGTGGGGCGAAGGCCGTCAATCGCCCGGTCGATCCGCTGCGAAACGGCGAGCGTGTTGGCCCCGTACTGCTCGTTCACTCGCAGGATGATACCGGGCTTTCCGTCCACCAGCGCGGCCCCGATGGGCGGCTGAGGCGCTTCCACTACGTGAGCCACCTGGCCGAGCGTGACGTTCACGCCGTTGTGATGCACCAGGACGGTGCTGGCCAGTTCCCCGGTGGTGAGCGACTGCCCTTCCGGCCGCAGGGTGAAGCGCTGGTTCGCGGTGGCAATAAAGCCCCCGCCACGCACCCCCGTCGCCCGCCGCGCCGCGGCCAGCACCTGGTTCACGCTCAGGTCGTATTGCTCCAGCCGCCGGGGAATGAACTGGATCTGATACTGCTTGATCTGGCCGCCCCAGATGGCGGCATTCGTCACCCCGCGCACGGCAAGCAAGGCCGGCTTGACCACCCAGTCGGCGGCTGTCCGCAGTTGCATCAGCGAAATGGTGCTGGAAGTCATCCCCAGTTCCAACACATCCCCGGTCGAGCTCATAAGAGGCGACATGAGCGGCGCCTGGACGCCGGCAGGCAACCGCCCTTCGAGCGTGGCCAACTGTTCGGAGACCAGTTGGCGGTCGAGATAAACGCTACTGCTGGGATTGAAAACCACCTGCACGTTCGACAGGCCCTGAATGGATTGCGACATCATGGACTGGATGCCCGTGATGCCGTAAATGGCGAACTCAATGGGCTGCGTCACCAGCAGTTCGACCTGCTCGGGCGAAAGGCCGGGGGCTTCCGTCATGATCGAGACAACCGGGGGCGCGAACTCGGGAAAAACGTCGTATTTGGCCTGCGTCAGGGAATAAACTCCGTAGCCCAAAAAAGCGGCTGCCAGCGCCAGAATGATTCCCTTTCGATGCAAAGCCGTTCGAACGATGGCTCTTAACATTATTGCTTCCTGTCCCCTGCCTGCTCAGCCAAGCTGCTCATGAGACCTCGCTGCGTCATGGCCCCTTTTGTAGCGTTCCACACCGCTTCAGTCATCTCCCAACCCCGCGGATGAGGGCGTCAACTCGACACCAAGGACCTGCTGGGCGTCTCGCGTCACGACGGAGGCGCGGGGCGCAAAGCCATGAGCCACAAACCATCCGCCGGAAACAGGCACGTCCGTCGGGACCTCCCTCCGTACGAAAGTCTCCGGCCCGGTGGCCACATACGCCCAGGCTTCGCCGTGCAGCCACACAACTGCGCTGGAAGGCACAACAACACCGCGTCTCAGCGCGCCCACGCCGAAATGCGCGATGAGGTTGATTCCGGGAGCCAATCCCGGGCGCGCCTTCGTGACGTAGAGGTAGCCAACGCCCTGGACGCGCGGGTCCACTTGCGGGAACGCCGAGATGAACCGGGCGTAGGCCCGTCCGCCCGCCGGCAAACTGAACTCGATGCCGGACGGCGCTACGAAGGTTTCACCCATCGGCAGCGTCATCTCGACCAGCACGTCCTGGCGCAGAAGCACCCGCTGCAACCGGGCAGCGTCATGCCCCAGCCAGCCGGTGATGGCTTCGCCCCAGTTCTGAAGGACGGCCGCAGCGGCGAGCGAAAGGTTGGTGCGCGCCAGTTGAACGTCCACCTGGGCATTGCGGTAAACGCCCGCGCCCGTCTGGACGGCTTTCTGCGAAACGTTCTGCTGGTCACGATAAAGTTTCTTGAGCCGGTCATATTCCTGCCGGGAGACTTTGGCGGTGATTTCCGCTTTCTGCAATCGGGCGCCGGCCGCGTCATAAGCGGAAACCAGCGCGGCCAGCTTATCAACGGGCAGCACCATGGCCGGAAGAGACCTCTGCTTCCGTTCGCGGGCTGGTTTTAGCCGGGCTTCGCGAATGCCGAGATGCGACTGCGTTTTCGGATTGAGATGAACGACAATCTCGCCGTTCCGTTCGGCCGCGCGAGGCGAAGTCGCGGTAGTTTTCGACTGAGCGGCCCGCTTTTCGGGGGCGCCCGCCAGAATGTGCGAGAAAATCACGGCAAAAAGAAAGACCGTCGCCACGACGGCAATCCAGGGGAACCGATCTCTTTTCATGGGATCCTCATTTGGCTTCCTGCAGCGCCGCGCTTCTTCACGGCAGGTTTCGAACTGTTGTAGGTCTTCAAGCCGTCCTGTTTGGAAGGCGCAGACCTCGCGGGCAGCACCATCTCATCCGGATCGAGCGGGCGCTGAACCGCATTCTCAAGCGTGCCCAGAGCGGTTTGGGTCCGGCCTAGGGCGGTGAGCCAGGTTTGAGCCATGCCAGGTCTTTGGAGAAGGACGGCATTCAGCGCCAACCTCCCCGCTTCTCCTGCGGCCACCGTGCGGCGCTCTTTAGGAATGAACACGTGCTCAAATTCCATGAGAGCCTCATCCGTCCCGTGGAGTTGACGCCAAGCGTCCCGGTAACGAGCCAGCGCCTCTTCGCTTTGGGCAATGGCGTTGGCCTGAGTGGTAAGAAAAGCCGCGGCCGCCTCCTTGCGTTGAGCTTCCGCTTGTGCGATGGGCCCCTGGTTGCGATTAAAAATGGGCAGGGTGACCGCGTACCTCAATCTGAAGTAGTCCCCGCTGATGCTATAGCCAGGGCCAATCAGAATATTCGAGTATTGCCTGGCAATCTGCAGTTGCAGCGCCTCTTGGGCGGCGGCATATTCTGCCAGCGCCTTCCGGACGTCAAGCCGGTTGAGAACCGCGTCACGCTGGATACTTTGGGAAGAAATTGACTTTGCATTCAGCGGTCGGCTGAAGTCAGGCCAGACGAGCTGGATGCCGTTCAAGGCTGTAACCGGAACGCCGATTGCCGCCGCTATGGCCGCGCGTGTTTCCGGAATTCGTCCTTCGGCAGCTTGTATCGCCACGTGCGTCTGGAGCAGCGAAAGGCGGGCATCATCGACCGTCGGCCGAGAGATGTCTCCCGCAACAAACCTGGCGCGAAGGAGCGATACACGGTGAGTCTGCAGTCGCTGCTCAAGTTTCAGAAGGCTCACCTCGCGTGTGGCCAGGAAATAGCTGACCAGAGACGCACGAACGTTGCTGTAGACCTTCCAGCTTGCCTGCGCAAGGTTCAGCCGGGCGGCCGCAGTCAAATCTTTGGCCTGTTCCACCATAATCTTGCGCCTGCCCTCAGTCTGAATGGTGAAAAGGAGGTCCAATGTGTAAAGGTAAGGACTGGGAATTCCGGGCCGCATGCGGAACGTGGGATTCGGCCGCTCGCCGGCTGTGATGATGGCCGCCCGTGCCGCCTCTGCCTGGGCGCGCGCAATCTGCATTTGCGGATTGAAATAATAGCCGGCCAGCGCCAGATCATCTAGGTCCCAGGATTTCAGCGGCCAGGTGGCAAGTTTGTGGTGAAGGTTCGTCTCCATAAACCGGCGCAGCCCCGGGTCGCTCAGCGAGCGGCCTTCAAGCTGCGCCGCCGTAGCCGCTGGGGCGATGGGTTTGGGGTGATAGTGTACGACGGGCGCGCACGCCGTAAGTCCCGTCGCGGCGACAAGAGCAACGATTAGCCACTTCATCAGCCGTGCTCCTTTCCGGGTTTTCCCATGGTGCGGGCGCCGACAGCCGGGACTGGCGGAGCCATGAACCGAAGGTATCCAGTATTTGGATGGGTTGCGCCGCGCAGAAAGACACTACGCCGCACAGAATGTTCGGTAGGCTATCGACGAAGGTCTAAATGCGAAGCGGCACCGGAGGCGCGTGGATGGCCTGTATGGGAATCGGGGCCAGAGCGGCCCATAGCGGTTCAAGAGAAGCGGCAGGAGCGACCGCCACGCTCCGAACAGCCCGGAGACTGCGGTGAAAACGCTCGCGCAATTTCCGGATGTGCAGGGGCGCAAGAGCAAATGCCACAGCCACCAGCACCACCGTGCCATTGGCCTGGCGCTCCATGTCAGACATTGTCTGGCGCGGCGAATCCCAGCAGTCCACCACCGGGTCCAGCGGTCCCCAAATGTACCAGGCAAGCCACAGCAACACTAGAATACGCAGGATCCGCCCCTTCATATCCATTGATACTATTACTTTTTCATCTCCAGGGCAACAGCGCGGATTGAAGACCAATCGTACACGTTTTCTATTGGGCGGAGCTGCGGCCGCTTCTGCTTCGACACCGAGGGTCCGTTCTGCACCACCTGGAGACCGAAGCATTGGAAAGACATAACATCCTCCGAAGCCCTATGATGTCGAGACAGCCCCGGCACTCGGGTCTCAGAGATTGACGCCACCGCGAAGTGCATGTAAGTTAATGATTGCGCGCCCAGGAGGGATGGGTGAGCGGTTGAAACCGGCGGTCTTGAAAACCGTTAGCCCCGGAAGGGGCTCGGGGGTTCGAATCCTCCTCCCTCCGCCACCATTATTTCTTTGAATTCAGTCAGTTAGAGCAATGAATCGCAGTCAAGATCTTGCCGTGCCATCCAGGTATCCGTGCTGGGGATGTGCGGCAGGATGACGTGGTTGACGGGGGGTATCTCGGCGAAGATCGCCTCCCGGCCGCGCGCCGGCAGATTCTTGCGGTTGTCAGTGACCACCAGGGCAGCCACGCTGCCGGTCTTTTCGCTCCAGGTGTTGTTTAGAGGGTTTCTCCCGCGGGCTCGCTGCGAAAGGCGCCGGGATTCAGTCCCCGCCAGCGCAGCA
>JBJKQK010000081.1:0-6019 GCA_046705285.1 Terriglobia bacterium | reverse complement strand
CAACTAGGATGATTTCGAATTCTGTGATTTAAGACTAGAGTCTATGCGGCCCCCGTTCCAGCCACCAGTTACACCGTTACGTTTGAGTCCCCATGACTATGAAGTGAATTTATTTTGTTCTAACATTCAAGTCAAGTAAATTCGCACTATCGTACGCGAGAATTCGGATCACGGGGTAATTCAATCGGTCGGCAACCCTGTGGAATTGACCCACAACCAGGACATCACCTCATGCATGCTTGGGCCAAACAGCAAGCAAGGCAATTGAGCGGCCCATTTGGGGCTCGCGTGCAAGGCGCTTCTTTAGACTGTGCCGGAAAGCGGGGTCTTTTCTTCGACTATCGATGTGCTTTTCAAGCGTGGCCCGGATTATCTGTGATACACGGCGATTCTCAACGCTCGACACCGTTTCGAGCGCATCAGCTTGCTCGTTTGTGAGGCGTTTCGTGGAAAGAACGCCAGATCCAAAGCTTGGCGGCCATAGGGGGACGGAGATCTGCCCTGTGCATGTGCGGAGGGCTTCAAGCGCAGAGAACCGTTGCCTTGGGTGCCGGCTAGATGAATGTGCGGGAATGGCTGGAAGTTGACAATGGGAATTCCCGTTTACTTCTGTGACCGGGAATGCTATATTCTGCACCAGGGTATCCATTACATTCAGGAAGAAAGATCACCTCAGCAGCGGGGTGTTTCTAATGAAGCCGGGACGGCAGGTTTGGGGCGCTTGGTCGTCGTATGCTTTATTCTTCTCGCCTCGTGTTCTTCAGGCAGGAAAATTCAATCCAGCAATCGATCTGGAGGCGGACCTCCAGATGGGGGCGCACTTCGGGCATCACCACGGGATAGCATTATTCGCCGCGCAGGACTGCGCGGAAAGCGCTTGTGATCACGGACTCATGTCAGATTCGGCGTCGGGCGGTTGTTTGAATAAAGGAACCCTGAAGTTGCGTTGCGTTCGAACCGAATTTATTCGGAGGTGATGTCGTGAACCAATTCTGTACCAGTTGCGGGAAACCGATCGCGGAGGGCGCCGGATTTTGCACGATGTGCGGCGCCCGACAGTCTGCCGGAAATCCAAGCGCAAGTTTAGGCCCAACTCCGCCAGCCAAAGGCAGCCCTGTGCTCAAAATTGTGGCGATAGCTGCGGGAGCCATCGCTCTCATTATGGTGGTTGGCCTCGGCAGTTGCATTTTTATCGCCTACCGCTTTGGGCATAAAGCCGAGCAATACACCGAGGCAATAAAAGAGGCAGCGCCTGCCGCTACAACCGGTTATCGCTCGGCAACGGGAATGCCGTACCTTCCCGATGCGATGACCAAAATGGGTGACGTCATCCTCAAACCCACATCCGCATTCCACCTCTCGTTCAGGAAAGCCAATTCCGACGGAACTTCTTATTCTCTTGAGGAGGATGTTACGCCCAGCGCCATGACAGGCCAGGAAACTCAAGTAATGCCCAAAACCCAGACGGACCCCGGCGGCACCAGAGTTTTCGCGCGCAATGCCACGGCAGGAACCCATGAGTGGATAATGACCGCGAATGCCATTCAATTGGCTTATTTGAACCCTATGGACATCCGCGATGCACAGGATAGCGTGAAGTATGTGGCGAATGAGCAGGTAGGCGGATATGACGCGCGCCGCTACGATTTTGATCTGGCACAACTCCCGGCTAGCGCAAAGGCCGGAACGGTGATGGCGGGCAAATGGCTGGGCGGGGTAGTCAACGGTGCGACGGGCGGCGGCCATGCGGTGATGAAAGACTACAACGTGAAGGGTTCGGTGTGGATCGCCAAAGACGACGGTCGCATGGTGAAATTCAGCTACGACTACACCACGATCTATAGCGACGGTTCACAGAAAAGTACTCACTACGAGGGGCTCGTGACCCGGAAGTGAAGCTCCAGGGTTGGAGTATTGAGGGCAGGAATTTTTCAAGACATCAAGGTCGGGTTTGCACAGACCACCCAATTAGAAAGGAGACGACAGATGGCAGCTTGTCCAAAATGCGGGGCAGTTGTGGCGGAGGGGACGGCGTTCTGTGGATCGTGCGGCACGCCCGTGACGGGAGGGGCGATTGCGGCTACGCCGACCGCCGCTCCGTCAAGTGGTTTAGCACCGAACATCGCGGGGATGTTAGCCTATTTCACGTTTATCCCGGCGATCATCTTTCTGGTGATCGAGCCTTACAATAAGGACCGGTTTATCCGCTTCCACGCTTTTCCGTCGCTGTTTTTTAGCATCGCCTGGATTGCCGTCTGGATCGGAATGGTTTTTGTGGGTATGGTGCTTGGCCTCATGCCGGTGGTGGGATTGCTGATCCATATTCTGATCGATTTCGTGATCGGCATCGGCGGCCTTATCGTCTGGATCATCCTGGTGATCAAGGCCTACGGCAACCAGAAATTCCAGTTGCCTGTTATCGGCAAAATGGCCGAAGAACAGTCAGCCAAGTAGCACCGTATTTTTGTGCACCGAAGGCAGTCGAAAAGCGGGTGACTTATCGCAACTTGCTAACGTTGCGCCCGATGGTGGTGCCTCCGGCATCAGCGTCGGGGCTGTTCGACACGCTTTGCTGATAAACCCGGCTTTGGAACGACGGAAGGATCGTGCAAAGTCGCCTGGTCGTCGCAGGCGGACCAAACTCTTATGTTAATCTTTGCCCCGACCGCTGCCCGGCGCGCGGTCCTTTTGGAGAAAAGTCATGGCGCGAATCCGTCTTGTCAAACTGATTGGAATTGTTTTGATCCTGGTCCTGGCAGCGCTTGGCTGGCATCTACGTCAACGTCGCGTTGCCTCGCAAAGGGCTAAGGGGCCCACGCCGCATGCGCACGGTGTAGCGGCGGGATCACGCAGCGGCTCAGCGCCGCCGTCGGCCATGGACGCAGCGAGTCTGCTGGATCAAATACTCAAACAAGGCCTCACGCCGGACCGTGCCAAGCTTCTGTTCAGCATGGTACTCGGGCCCCTCCCTGGGGTCAGCGTGCCGGCGCAGAGTCGAGATCGATCGCTTTTCGACGGGACGCCGGCCGTCAGCTACATCTGGCAGGTATGGGACTCCCTCACACCGGAGCAGCAGACAGTGGCCGCCAATCTGATCCACCGCCCCCTGACTGGGCGAGAAAGAAGGCCGGGGCCCAGTCCTTCGGCGTCGGCGTTCGAAACCCCCGTGCTGATCCCTGCCGCCTTCTTCTCCGGCGGCAATTCTCCTGCCTACGATTATCAACAATTGGCCAACGACGCCGATGGCACGCTGGCAGCCTTCCTTCATGTTCCCCCGGTTGATTTCCGGCTGAGTGTTGATTACGACGCGATGCCACCCGGAAGCGAGTATGCCCACACCTGGTCGTGGTTCAAGGACAACGTCACTTACACTGACCCGTCATTGAAGCCGCTGAAGAGGCAATTGCAGGAGGCGTTTACTCCCGACCTTCCGCTGCCGTGGGGATGCGAAATCGACGTCCATAATCAAGTATTTGTGGACGGCGCCAAGACGCCCCTTGACGCTCAATCAATCGTCACGCACGAGATGTTCCATTGTTTTCAGCAGAGGCTGGCGCCTTCGGCGACCGTCATGTTGACCCTTCCGCCCTGGATTGCCGAAGGGGAAGCCACGTGGGCAATGTTCGCCGTAGTACCGGGAGCGGATCAGACCGATTACCTGCTTCCACCAGCCGGCATCTGGAAACCTTACATCAGCCAACCCGGCACAATCTATTCGACGCGGGCCTATGATGCCGTCGGTGTTTTCGGCCACCTGAGCGACCTGGTGGGCGAAGAGCCGGTGTGGTCGCTGCTGCTGCCGCTCGTCCAGGTTGGCTTCGGTGAGCACAACGAGGAGGCCCTCGCAGCTTTGCTGCAAGGCCATCAGGACGAGTATTTCACATCATGGGGCTCCAGCTACTTCGAGGTTTCCGGCCAGAAACCGTGGGAAATGCTCGGGCCGGGAACGCCCCCAACCAGCAACGCGCCGCCGCCACAGCAGATAACCGTCGACGCGAACTACAACGATTTGCTTCCACCTGCGGCGAAGTATGAGAGCAAGATTTTTCAAGTCTCCGGAAGCGCCGATATTGTCACGGTGGCCTTGCTGACCGGCTACGGCCGTCTCCACGACAAGGCCTTCGCGATAGATACCGCCCTCGATTCCTCGGCTCCACTCGTCCTCTGCCTCAAGCAGGGTGGCTGCAAATGCCCGGACGGGTCCGATGGCGCTTCGCTCTTTACCAAGAACGCCGCCGCCCCCTTATCGATCGGCATCAATGGCGGAGACACGACCGCCCAAGTCGGCTTGGTGGGCGATTCGCTCGATCACTTCTGCAAGCAGCCCGATCCGAACCTGCCTCCACCGCCACCCGGAAACGGTGGTGGAGGGGGTGGAGGCGGCGGCAACAACAATCCGCCGTCACAGCCACCCCCGCCCGAGGGCACCGATTGGGGCGACACTCACATTGGTACCTTCGACGGACTCGGTTACGACTTCCAGGTTGTGGGCGAGTACACTCTGGTCCGTTCCACGAAAGATGATTTCATCGTCCAGGTCCGCCAAGTCCCCGTTCTGGGGCCGAAACTCGCCAGTGTGAATCAGGCGGTGGCCACAAAGATCGGCAAGCAGCGCCTGACTTTCACGATGGAGAACAGCTCCTTGGTCCTGCGTGTTGACGGCCGGGTGGTCAGCGGGCCACTGCCCCGGCTCAAAGCGGGGTCGCTCACGGGAGCCACCACAGCTTACGGCGGCGCTTACAAGCTCACCTGGCCCGATGGCACCCTGCTGCGCATACAACAGGTGGGCAGCTACGCCATCGACCTGAAGATCAGGCCGGCGGCTGCGCGTCGTGGAACGCTGGCGGGTCTACTCGGAGATTTCAATGGTTCGTCGGATAACGACCTCATCGGCAAGAACCGTTCCAAGCTCGGTTTGACCCGCGGTGACATCAACCACAAGCTGGCCAGCGCCTGGGCTGTAACTAAGGCAACTTCATTATTTGACTATCAACCCGGCCAGTCCAACGCGCGTTTCTTCGATCCCAATTTCCCGGCCAAAGATGCCGTTGCCGCCCGCCTGACAAACTACGGGACGGCCGAGAAAACGTGCCGCACGCACGGCATCACCGACCAGCGGCTCCTCCACGACTGCATTCTGGATTTGGCCGTTACCAACAGCTTTGTTTTCGGCAGCCGGTATACTCATGAGCAGCAGGTTCTTGCGGCTCGCGCGGCGCTTGCCCGCCCCGCTTCGGTGGCTTCGGCCCTGCCCATGTTTTGGATCGATGGGCCAATTCAGGGCAAGTCCGAACCGGAATATCACTTCAACGGCAAGAAAGGTGACGTGATCTGGGTGGGATACGACCCCAATTGCAAAGTTGAGTCCAAAACGGAGGCTTATCCCATCGTCTTCCTGGAACTGCTCGATCCCTCGGGCAAGCAGGTAAATTCCAAGAGTGGTTGTGATTTTGGCCGGCTGGAGCTGCCGGCCACGGGAGCCTATACCTTTAAAGGCATTTACAACTCAGCGGACAACATCCTCCGCTACCACATTCCGGTTCGCTTTGTCCGTCCCGACCGTCGTCAGCAGATCTCCTACGGGCAGATGGTTTCAGGCAACATTGAGCAGTGGGCGGCCCATGATGTTTACACCTGGACCGGAAAGGCCGGAGATCTCATTGTGCTTTCCGGCCAGGGATGCGACATGAAGTTTTTCACGTCGATTATCGATCCCGACGGCCACGATTTTATGGGACCTTCTTGCCGCGAAGGCACGTATTGGAAGATACCGAAAGATGGCGTCTATCAGCTCGTGGTCAATGGCGGAGAGTGGGCGCATGCGGCGGTGACTGGCTCCTATCACTTCGTCTTCCAAGGCGGCAAACTCGCTTTGAAGTAGAGGCGCAGGCACGGGCGGCTTCCAAAGCCAAACGGAGTTAAGAGCCTGGTTCCTTCCAGTTGAGGAGTTTGCCCGTCCTTGTTGGTTGCCCTGGCCCACGGGATATTGCGCTTCCGCCCTAAGCGTGTCAGGCATTTC
>JBJKQK010000080.1:0-7685 GCA_046705285.1 Terriglobia bacterium | reverse complement strand
GGGCAGTACCGGCTGGCGAACGGGGCACGCCTGGGACGCTGGTTCTACAACTTGACCGTCGGGCTCGAACACACGAATGGCGCGCGCCCGAGCTCGGCCTTTCGGGATCAGGATGGCACGCTTGCGGTGGGTTATGACCTCTCGCCACGATGGCGGACATCAGTCGATGGCCGTTACGGCCATTTCTTCATGGAAGATCCGGGGACCGTGGAAGACCCCGTCGCTGGGCAGTGGTCCACGGTCGGGCGGGGCGGATTTAGCTGGGATCTCGACAACACCGGCGGCCGCACGTGGGGTCTGGCGCGAGTCTACTCGAGTTTCGGGCACAACATGATCTATGACGGATTCCGGTCCGTTGACAATGCCGTGGGCGCGCGTGTGCAACAGAATTTTCTCGTTACCCCTGAGCTCACGGTAGAGGCTGGAACCGATCTCATTCGATACGGCGGCAGCGCCCGCGACATCAGCTCCCATTTCAACTATGGAGAATTCCACCTTAATGATTATGCCGGATTCTCAACGGTCCGCTATGCGGCTACGCGGAAACTGCAGCTGAGCGCCGGGCTTCGCTACGACGATAACTCGCATTCCGGCAGCATAGTCGTACCGGAATTTGGCGCCACTTACCGCTTGAGAGAAAACTACTCCCTCTCGGCCTCGGTCAGCCGGGGATTCCGAAATCCCACTATCCGGGAGCTCTATCTCTTCCCCGCGCCGACGCCCACTTTACAGCCTGAAACGATGTGGAATTACCAGGCTACTTTTCAGGCCCACCCTGTCCCCAAAGTGCTGGCTTGGGTCACGGGGTACTACGACAACATCAACAATCTGATCGTGGCCACGGGCTATTATCCCAATATGGTGATGCAAAACGCCGGCACCGCCATCAACAAGGGGCTTGAGGCCCATGCGCGCTGGCGACCGGTGCGGAGAGCGAGTTTCAATGTCGCTTACGCCCATCTGCATTCCACCAACCTGGCGCCCTATTCCCCCCAGGACAGGGTCATCTACTCGCTCGACGTCGGGGTGAAACGCGCTTTTTTTTCTGTCGGGGGCAATACCGTGGGCCGAACGTATTCGGGAATCGGTGAGACCTCAGCGGTCGGTCAGTACACCCTCGCGAACATCAGATTTACGGTCCCCGTCAATGGACATATCAGCGTGTTTGGGATTGTCGACAACCTCTTCAACAGGAGATACGAAGTGCTGGCAGGCTACCCCATGCCAGGAACGAATGCGACAGGAGGCTTCGACCTGAGGTTTTGAGACCTTGCATTCGGCTTGAAAAAACAACCATTGAGGAGCGGTTATGAAACGGTACACGTCAACTGTCATTGGAGCTGTCCTGCTTATGTCCATATTTGCCTTGGAGCCGTTGTTTTCCCAGGCGCCCAAGCCCCGGCCTTTGATTTTGGAGCTCAGCTCCACAGTCCGAGTTCGCCCCCTACTGCGCGGCGTTCCACAGACAGCGGGCATGCGGAGCGGATTTGTTCGCCTGAAACCCGGGGAATCCGTCGGCTGGCATACAACCGGAAAGCACGAAGAGTCGTTGGTGATTCTGCGTGGTCGCGGGAAAGCCCTCGTCGCGGGCAAGCCGGCACTTAGCTTCACGGCGCCGGCTTTCATCTATCTTCCGCCAACGACCCGGCACAATGTTACGAATGTCGGCAATCACCTGTTGGAATACGTGTACGTAGTCGCGCCGGCAAAGATCGAGTGACGGGAGGTTAACGGACGCTGAGGAGGTAGTCGGCTGCATTGTGATTCTGCGGCTTGTTAATTTGGGCACTGGTTTGCCCTAGTGAATTATCTATTTGATCAAAGCCGTGAAGTTGTCATTGCAGAGCCATGGAAAAACCGCAGAGTAATGCGCTACCTGCTCCCGTCCTTGCGCTGGACGCGGGCGGCATTGCCTGTCCTCAGCCCGATCAATTCCACCTCACGTGATGATTCGGAGAGAAAGAGGATGCGCAGTCAGTTCTGAATCTACGATGTGGGGTTTGGGGAATGCTTGAGAAACATCGTGGAATCCCAAACGGCCAATTTGCTGGGAACACAAGAAGCCCCAATAGACTGGAAGCCCTCGAAAACGTTCCACCATGGCCTGTATCACCACGGGACTTCGGACAACCGCCTGGTCTATGATCCCTTCAATGGGCCCTGGCTTCGCCGCCTTCTCCTGAATTCGATCTATAATTAAGTTTCGTGTGTTACACGGCGGTCATTTCACCCTCTGCGCGGTAGCCTATCGATGCATATTCCGGACGGATATCTCAGCCCAGCCACCTGTGCGGCCCTTTACGGGACCGCCGTGCCGTTCTGGTACGTGGCCTTGCGCAAGACCCGGAAACTCCTGTTCACACGCCTTGTTCCGCTGATTTCCGTCTTCGCGGCTTTTTCCTTTGTGATTATGATGTTCAACATTCCCATCCCGGGCGGCACCACGGCTCATCCGCTGGGTGTCGGCATCGCAAGCATTGTTCTGGGGCCATGGGCTTCGATTCTTGCGCTTTCAACGGCTCTGTTTATCCAGGCCTTCTTTTTCGGCGACGGCGGCATCACCACGCTGGGGGCCAACTGCTTCAACATGGCCATTGTGGGTTCATTGATCGCCTACCTCGTCTATCGCGTCGTGGCGGGGCGGTCTGCGATCACTTCATCCAGGCGTGTTGTGGCTGCGGCCCTGGCTGGATATCTGGCCATCAATTGCGCGGCCCTGTGCGCCTCAGTCGAGCTGGGCATTCAGCCGCTTTATTTCAAGAACGCCGCCGGCGCGCCACTCTACGCTCCGAATCCGCTCAGCATCGCCGTTCCGGCCATCATGATCGGCCACCTCACTTTTGCCGGGGTGGCGGAGCTGGTGATTTCCGGCGGCGTTGTGGCTTACCTGCAAAAGGCAAATCCCGGGCTACTCCGCTTCACGGCGCCCGGCGTTCCGCAACCGCAGGAAGAAGCGGTGGGCTACGTAAGAGAAACCGGCTGGAGGGCCGCAAGGCCGCTGTGGATGGCAGTGGGCCTGCTGATGGTGCTCACGCCGCTCGGCTTGCTGGCGGCAGGCAAGGCCTGGGGCGAATGGACCGTACATGACTTTACAAGCTCCGCCATGCGGCAGGAGATTGCAAAAGTCTCAGGAAACGTCACGCCTCCGGCCGCAGCCCCCGGCGGGCTGGAAAAGCTGTCCACCATCTGGACCGCTCCTTTTCCCAATTATTCTCCTTCTTTCGTTCACAAGCCCGCGTTCGGCTATATTCTTTCGGCTATGTTTGGAACTGGCCTCATCATTCTCCTGTCGATCCTGATCGGCTGGCTCACACGGAAGGCTCGCCACGCCCCGCCAGCAGCGTCAACGCACTCGGAGGAAATCTGATCCGTGGCAGCAAAGCGCAGCAGCCAGAGCGGTTTTCTGGAACGGACAACGGCAAGCTTTGTGGAGGCGATGGAGCACGCCTTCTATGCCGAGCAGACTGCGCGGGCCGATGGCCTGCTGCAGCGCGTTGACCCGCGTGTCAAGCTGGTGGGCACTCTGGCCTTGATCGTGCCGGCCGCTGCGGCTCACCGCCTGGCCGTGGTTGGCGGGCTTTTCGTCGTCGCCGTGGTGCTGGCTGCGCTCTCGCGCGTGTCGTTCAGCGTTCTGCTGAAAAGAGTATGGATCGCGGTTCTGCTGTTTACAGGCGTGATTGCTTTCCCTGCTCCTTTTGTCACGCCAGGCCAGGTGGTCGGCCATGCTCCGTGGTTCGGCTGGGCGGTCACGTCGCAAGGTCTCACGAGTGCGGCCTTCCTGGTGTTGCGAGTGGAGACTGCGGCGACGCTGTGCGTCCTGCTGGTTCTGACAACCCCCTGGAATCACGTCCTCAAAGCCTTGCGCGTGCTGCGGGTTCCGGTCGTGCTGGTTGCGATCCTTGGAATGACCTATCGTTACCTGTTTCTCGTGCTCCAAAGCGCGCACGACATGTTTGAATCGCGCCGAAGCCGCATGGTGGGAGCTTTGACCGGGAGCGAGCGCCGGAAGGTGGCGGCATCAAGTGCCGGCGTCCTGATGTCAAAAACTTTTGATCTCAGCTCCGAGGTTTACCTGGCGATGCAGTCGCGCGGCTATCGCGGCGACATTACCATTCTGGATGAATTCCAGGTGCGAAGCATGGACTGGATCATGCTGGCAGGATTCATCTTTATCTCAGCCGCCGCGTTCTGGTTGGGACGATGAATGAAATGAATTCAAATGCAACGGAATCGGTCCCGGTTTTTGATGTTTGCGACGTCACCTATCGCTATCGCGAGGTGAAAGCGCTCGACCATCTCAGCCTGACGGTGAAGCAGGGCCGCCGGATTGTGCTGCTCGGGCCAAACGGTTCCGGCAAGTCAACCCTGCTTCGCATCCTCAACGGCCTCTGTTTCCCGCAGGAAGGAAAGGTCAGCTTTTTCGGAAGGCCGCTGACCGAGGAAGGACTTCAGCGTGATGGGTTCGGCCTGGAGTTCCGCCGCCGGGTCGGCCTGGTCTTCCAAAACCCGGACGTTCAGCTCTTCTGCCCCACTGTTTTTGACGAAGTCGCCTTCGGGCCCCTTCAGCTTCGCTGGCCCACCGATCAGGTAAGGAGAAAAATCGCCGAGGCCCTCGAGATGATGGAAATTCCTCATCTGAAAGAGCGGTCTCCGCATCACCTCTCAATGGGCGAGAAGAAGCGCGTGGCGCTTGCCTCCGTTCTGATTCTGGACCCGGAAATTCTGCTGCTCGACGAGCCGACCGCGGCCCTTGATCCTTACAGCGCAAGCCATATGATCGATTTCCTGGTGCGGGCGGGAGGCGGAGCCAAAACGGTTATCACCACAACGCATGATCTCGACATCACAGAAGATATCGCCGATGACTGCTACGTTTTCCACGAAGGGCGCATTGTCGCCAGCGGCCCGCCTCCGCAGATCCTGAGTGACGTGCCTCTGCTGAAAAGAACGAACCTTCTCCACTCGCATCTCCACGTGCACAAGTCCGGCGAGGTCCACGCCCATTCCCACCTTCACCGGCACGAACATTGAGAGAATCCCGTGTGCGGTCTTCTGTGGCGACGCTCTGCGAGCGCCGGATTTCGCTTCAAGAACGACTGGCGGTCGTAGACTGCCGCTACAGCAATCACTCATAGCGCAGCGCCACCATAGGATCGACCTTGGCCGCGCGCCGGGCGGGGATGTAACAAGCCAGCAGCGCCACGGTGATCAGGATCAGAGAGACTGCAATAAAGGTGATGGGGTCATCTGGCCTGGCGCCATAAAGCAGGCTCGACATGAATCGCGTCAGGCCAAGCCCCGCTGCGATGCCGAGCGCAGTTCCCCAGCCGGCCAGCTTTAAGGCATCGGCAAGAACCAGTCGGGCAATCCCCGAAGGCTGGGCGCCGAGCGCCATGCGGATGCCGATTTCATGCGTTCGCTGGGCCACGCTGTAACTGATGACGCCATAGAGGCCGACGGCGGCCAGCAGAATTGCAATGGCCGCAAAGACCGCCAGCAGCGTGGTGGAAAATCGCTGCGGCCCCATTGACTCCCAGATGCGTTGATCCATGGTTCGCAGGTCATGTACCGGCTGGTCGGGGTCAACATCGCGCACGGCGCTGCGAATAGTTCCCGCCAGCACGGTGGGATCGCCTGAGGTTCGAACTGTAATGAAACCCGTGGGCGCGTTGGTCTGGTACATCGAAAAATAGTAAGTGCCCTCGCCAGACCTCTCAACGTTCCCCGAAGAACTTTCTTCTCCGGCAAGCTGGCTGAACCGGATGCTCCCAACTACACCCACGATGGTGGCCCAGGTTTTTTCATTTACGGGGCGAATCTTCTGCCCGATCGGGTTTTGATTGGGCCAATAGCGTTTGGCCATATCTTCATCGATCACCACGACCCTTTCGGTGCTCATGCGGTCATCGCCGGTAAATGCCCGCCCGCGCAGGATGGGGATTCGGAGCGCGGCAAAATAGCCTGGAGTTACAAAGCGGATATTTCCCCAGGGACCGGGGCTGCCGGGAGTAGTTGGACGGCCCTCAATCTGGAACGACTCCGAGTCGCTGCCGCCACTGAAGGGCAGCGGGTATCCCGCCCCGGCTGCCTTGACACCGGGAAGGCTCGACAGGCGATCGAGAACACTGCGGAAGAAAGTGATCTGCTTTTCCGGTGTGTCGTATTTGACGTGCGGAAGAGACACCGCAGCCGTCATCAATCCTGCGGGCTCAAAACCGGGATCGACTTTGCCCAGGCTGGAAATCGTTTTGAGCAACAAGCCCGTTCCGATCAACAGGACCAGAGCCAGCGCCAGTTCGCCGATAACGAGAATCGAGCGCAGCCGGTGGCTGGAGTGGCTGCCTGCCTGGGAACGTCCGCCCTCCTTGAGGGTGGAGTAAGGATCGGCATGAGAAGTGTGCCAGGCTGGGAAAATGCCGAAGACGAGGGCCGCAAGAAGCGTGACGCCGATGGTGAACAGAAGGACCCTGCTGTCCAGCGGAAAAACCGCCCCGGCCATCAAACCTTCAGGAGCGGCCAGAGTCAGCACCCGCACCCCCACGCTTGCCAAAAGTGTCCCGACCACCGCCCCCGCCACGGCCAGAGGCAGGCTCTCCGCCAGCACTTGGCGCATTAACCTCCTGCGCGGAGCGCCAAGAGCAGCACGCACCGCAAACTCGCGCGTCCGGCCGGCAGTCCTGGCCAGCAACAGGCCCGCGATGTTCGCGCAGGCGATGAGCAGAACAAATCCCACTGCGCAGGCCAGAATCAGCAGTGGCGTTCGAACGTCGCCGTGGAAATATTCCAGCAAAGGCATGATGAACATTCCCCAGCCATAAGCTTTTGCAAAGCTGGCCGCCGGGTTCTCAACGACGCGTGTTGTCAGCAAGGCCACCACGGCTTTCGCCTGCAAAACTGAAATTCCCCGCCGCAGGCGCGCCGCAGCAAAATAGCTTTCATTGAACATGTGAGCAGGAGCAAATTGGGCTGGCGCGAGGCCAAGAGGCGTCCAGAGGTCAACCCTGGGCGGCCAATGGAAGTCCGGGCCCATCACGCCGATCACGCGGTAAAACTCCCCATTCAGCCGGATGGAACGGCCGACGACTGCGGGATCGCCTCCGAACCACTTCTTCCACGCGGAGTAAGCAAGCACGACTTCGTGATTAGCGTGGGGTTCGTCCTCCTTTTTGGTGAACGTCCGCCCCAGCAACGGCTTTGCCTGAAACACGTCAAACCATTGCCATGTGACTTTGGCGCCCACAAGACGCTGAGGCCATTCCCCCGTCGTGTAGTTAAAGTCTCCCGTCTGCTCGAGGGCCGCTGACTCAAAAATACCGTGACGGTCGCGAATCTGCGCGAAATCCGGGGCTGACACCACAATGTTTTTGAGCCCCAGTTTGGTGTACCTTACGCGAAGCGCCACCAGCCGGCCGGGATGGGCGATCCCCGCCGGATGCATGAACAGCCCGTTGATAACCGAGAAAATCGCGGTGTTGGCGCCGATGCCCAGCGCCAGGGTGAGTACGGCGACAACGGTGAAGCCCGGATTGCGGCGGAGTTGGCGCAGGCCGTAGCGGATGTCCTGAAGAAGCGTTTCGAGCCAGACAAAACACCACACTTCCCGTGTGTCTTCCTTCACCCGCGTCACGTTGCCAAACTTGCGCAGCGCCGCATAGTGCGCTTCCTCGGGCGTCATGCCCCGTTCG
>JBJKQK010000079.1:0-4723 GCA_046705285.1 Terriglobia bacterium | reverse complement strand
GTGCGCCTCTGCACAGTGTGCCCGGGGAGCCCCGCTGGAGTGACAAGCACAAGGTCCACCCGAACGACCGCGAGGGTAACACCAACATGCTGCTGAACGCACAGAAGCTGCAGCCCAACTGGGGTGTGGCCCTGATCGATGGTTTTGAAGGGATGGAGGGAAACGGTCCCTCTCACGGTACACCCGTGCCTTCACACCTCGCCATCGCCTCCACCGACTTTGTGGCGGCGGACCGCGTGGGGCTTGCGACCATGGGCATCAACCCCGATTGGGTTGGCTACCTGACCTTCGCCGGGCGGCTGGGACTGGGCCAGTACGACTTGTCAAAGATCGACCTGGCAGGGGGAACGACCATTGCCTCGGTCGAGAGGAAGTATCGGCTCCACGATGACATTCAGCAACAATTGGAGTGGAGAGGGCCGCTGACAGAACTGCCGCAACAAAGGAGCAGTCTGCACGACCCCTACGATTACAGTCTCGGATAGCCGTTTGGCGGAGCCTTGGCAAGCTTGCACCTTGACATGGCTCAAACTGTCGCGCTGAGGAAACCGGCGAGCCAACCAATGCGTTACGCGTTCGGCCAGAGCATTCTGCGCGGCGGTTCAAGTCGCGCAGTACCCGATACGGAGAGGACTCATGCCGGTCTGAGCCTTCAACCTCTGGGCCGAGGCGCCCTCATCGAGGAGCAACAAGACTTGCACCCGGCGTGCTCAGCCCCCCCGGCGAGTGAGCTGAGCACGCGACCGCCTGCAGCTTCTCCCGCTTCCTTCTGTAACGAGGTGCCCGGGCACTCTTCCAAGCGGATTATTTGATCGCGTCGACTAGCCGGGACGGATGGGCGCTTCCACTGACCAGGTTCCCAACACTTGGCGAATGGGTTTCTCCGGATTATCCCTGGCGGAAATGAAGAATTTAGAATCTCACTTGAATGCGGCGCGGGGCTCTCGAGAGGCCCGGGGACCGAACTGGCGATAGCCGATCCATGAAGAGCTAGCAGGACGACGGTAAGGATTGCCAACTTTATGAGTAGTCGGTCGTCCAGTGCAATGTTTCAAGGTTTCATGTTTTTACTCCCGCAATCCTTCACGAATGTGAATCTCGCGCCTGAATCAGCGTCAATTCGTATCGGACCCCGCCCGGTACGTATCTGCCCCCGCCAGCCTCTCACCGAACTTCTGTGAAAGGGAGTAGATGGTGGACGCAGGAATCAGGCCTGCGATCCTGAATCTGCCAACCGACGCCAGACCAGCTGAAGCCATACACCCACATTCGCTGCAGACCGGATGCCCGCCAAACTGGCAAGGCGTGATGCGTGTCGCGAGGTCGGCCGAAACGCATGTGGTGACTTGGGAAAAGATGCACTCCGCCGGCGACCGTGGAGGGGTCAAAAATCCTTCAAGCGCTCCGTCAGGCGCATCCACTTTGCGGAATTGCAGGCGCAAGCGTGCAAGTTCCTGTACAACGACGATGCGGTCCTCGTGCGTGAGCCTCTCTTCGCTCCGGTCGCCCTCCTGTGGGGTATAAAGGCTGAACCAGATCCTTCTCACTTCCTCGCGCTCGGACCAGAAGGCGGTGAACTCGCGCAGATATCCAGGACTCGTCAAAAGTTGCCGCGTAATCGTACAATGCACGGTAATGCTGCGGCCGGCGATGTGTTTGAGGATGCGGTCATAGGTTGCGGGTGCCCGGCGCCGGTCGTGCTCCGGCGCAAGCCCATCCACGGAGACAACCAGTTGAAAGTTCCGGAGTTTGCTCCAACTTTCCGGAATGGGCCGCACTGCGCTGGTCACGACCTGGACGTGAATGCCCATTCGTTCGAGCGCGGGCAACAGGACTTCGAGTTCGCGATAGCGGACAAGTGGTTCGCCGCCCACAATCGAGACATGCATGGGCCGCAGCCGCCGCACCAGAGCCAGCACTCCGTTGATCAAAGCCTCTCCTTTGAAGTCACCTAACTGCCGAAGAGGGCCCGCTTCGCCCAGGTGTCCGGGCTCGTAAGCATAGCAGCCGGGGCAATGAAGCGGGCACTCGCGGGTGATCTCAATTGAGAGAGCAGGCTTTCGTCCGCGCAAGATGCTTCCCCACGCTGTAAGCGCCTTGGAAACGCCGACACTATTCCTTCCCATCTCCACCCCCATGGCTCATCAGTGCGAAGCCCGACAGGCGGCCCTTAGGTATTGATCACAAGACCTGTTCCTCTTTCTTTTCAAATCTCCCGAATCGAAACGACAGCGTCTACGGAACAGGTAGATTTAAGGCTGCTAAAATAAACAAACCGGCCCGAATACGGATTGCCATCGATTCTTCGATTTCCCAGCTGCAGATCCGTCCGCAAAGGCCGACCCCAACGCACCGAAACCGATCACAATCGCCGTCGCCCCGATCGACGCGAAAAGTTTCGAGACGACCAGCAGCGCGCTTTCGATATCCACTATTATGATGTTTCCAATTCGAGATCGACAACAATGTAATTGCACCCGGGGAATCACTTCTGCTGCGCCCCGGAGAATTCCTCAGCTGGACATTCCGGTCAGCATTGGATCCTTGGCCACAAAGCGGATGTGATTCGGTCGATAAAACCCGGTGTAGATGGCCAAAACCATTGCCAGCACGAATTGGCAGATGATCACGGACCGCGGCTGGAACTTCACCGTCAGGGTTTATTCCCCCAGTTTCTTGAAGCCCAGAGTCTCCAACATCGTGGCGACGGGAAACAGGCCTCCGTCGATGGTGAGATCCCTGCCCTCAAAGTCGAAAGGTGTACAATCCTCAATTTGATTGGGTACCGGAATCGGTGCGCGAGAGCCTCAAGTGGCAGGGGCTCTCCTGCTATGCTTCTTTTCGTTCTTCACCTTTTGGGTGACCTCCTTGGGGTTGAGTTCTCAGAGTTGGTGCTCTGCAAACTCCTTCATTTACATCACTATTTCGTGGGTCCCCAAATGGTTTTTCATGACCTCCAGTCGATCAAGCCCTCACCAGTAGGTAGCTTGGGTACTACAGGTTGGGCGGATTGGTCCCATGTTCAAAGCTCTTGCCCGCGCTCATCCCGCGTCACGACGCCCGGAGCAACGAGAAACATGAGCCACGCGTGGCATCTCTCCACCGTTTTGCGGAGCGCGTTCCGCCTTGAGCCGCCTGCCGCAAACGACCGGGGCCCTTCGTTGGGTCCGGATGGTAGCCGCGCTAAACGATCAAGAGCTGGCCGAAGATTGCCTCATTTGGCAGACAAGCCCGCGACAGATGAGGCACTGCAGGGGCTGCCACTACCATGCCACTGGCCGACGGGGCATGTTTGGCGAAACTCGTGGCGCAAGATATGCGTTCTCAAACGGATCATCCATCCCGAAACTCGTTTCTGCTTGACAACGCCTTTCTGACTGGGGAAACTGGAATTTAAAGTTGAAGCGGCAGTTCGCTGGGGCTCAATTCTTCGGGCCCGGCATCAGGTCCAGAGACGGCTCCCAGCACATCCCAAGATCCTCATGCCTGAGTTGTCAGGAGCAGGGGAATGCTCGCAATCGCTTGGGGCAGGCATTATGGCGAGCACAGGCCAACACGGACCCGTAAGTAACCCGATTCCCACTTTCCGTGTGGACGTGCAACTCCATGACCTGCTGACGAAGACCACGCCGGCTCCAAATCTCATGTCAGATCCTCAAGCGGCTCCGCAAACCCTGCCTGAGCCGGTTTTCCCTCAGCATCCTGAGTATCTGCCGGATAACGGTGTGTTGGATCACGATCCCGGTCACCGGCACTGGCCAGTATCGACGATTTACCGCGCCATGCGTGGCTGGATGATTCCTTATTTCCAGTCGCGTCTTATGCCAGGGCAATTCCATCCCATCATCGCGTACCTTTTTACGGAGTGGAAATGCAACCTGGATTGCCACTACTGCTGGGCGTTTGACAATCGCGTGAAAGGCATGACCGAAGACACGGCCCGGCGGTCAGTCGACTGGCTGCACTCCACCACCTGCCGCGTGCTGGCCTTGATGGGCGGTGAGCCGCTCCTGCGGCCGGGTTTTGTTCACAAGGTCGTTTACTACGCAGCGAAAAGAGGCTTCTGGATTTATCTGCCCACCAATGCACGGTTGCTGCGCCCTGAGGTGATTGACCGGATGGGTGATGCCGGTGTGGCCATCTTCAACATCGCCGTGGATGCCGTAGATGAGAAGCCTGGCCTGCCCAAGGCGTTCAACGTGATTCGGAAGAACTTCGACTATCTCATCCGCAAAGAGAACAAATACGGCTACGGCGTGTTCCTCAACATCAACATCTGCCGCACCAACCACGGAGACGTCCGGCAACTGACCGAGATCGCGCACGACTACGGCATCGCCACCGACTACCACATCAATGAGTCGCCGATGCTCAAGCAGCCCGACTTCAAGCACATGGATGAGAACATCACGTACATCACCAAAGAGGACTGGCCCAGAGTGGACGAGTTGGTCGACTGGCTGTGCGAGAAAAACCGCTCGGGCTACAAGATGGTGAATTCGGTCAAGCGTCTCCAGGATATGAAAGACTTCATGCGCGGCCAGGTCGAACCGTGGAACTGCCGCGCCGGCCAGAACTCGTTGATCATCCGCGTGGACGGATCACTCGCTCCCTGTTTCCCCATGTATTCATCAACCTATGACTGGGGAGCGATCGAAAACCACAAGTTTGGAGTGAAGCAGTTGGACCACATGAAAGAGTCCTGCCAGAAGCATTGCTTCTC
>JBJKQK010000078.1:0-20850 GCA_046705285.1 Terriglobia bacterium | reverse complement strand
TAGAAGTGGGCGAAAGAGATGGCACAAAAAAGCTGAGGTATGCCGCAAACGCCAGGCCGCCGGCGGCAATCGGCGCTGAAAATCCCGCAAAGAATGAGACCCATCCGCTCACAAATCCCCAAACTGGCCCCCAAGCCTCCCGTAGATAGACGTATTCGCCTCCAGAGCGCGGAAGATTGACACCGAGTTCGGAATAAACCATGCACCCTGCAAGAGCAACAATGCCACCCACGATCCATACACCGAGAATTAATGAGCTGCTGCCAAGATCGGCGGCCAGGAATCCTGTAGTCGTGAAAATGCCGGTGCCGATCATATTTGCAACCACCAAGGCCATGGCGCTGAAGGTGGTTAATTCCCGTTTGAGTGAAGGTGGCATTGGATGGTTTCCCCCCCCCAGTGGAGGGCCCTTTCGGCCACAGTGCTTTGTAGTTCACTGAAGATGCATGGCCTAGACTGCGAGGCCAGTCTCTATCGCCTGAACACCAGGAAGTATTGGTACTTCAGAAAATCGTACTGCCTGACGAGATGAAAACCCGCCGACTCCGCTTCGCGAATCATATCCGCCTTCGCAATTTTCATATGAACGGGCGGGCCGACTGGAAGAGGCCGCTTGTAAAAATCAATGTTGGCGAAACGGCCACCGGGCTTGAGCGCGCGAGTCAGAAATGGATAGTAGGTGAGCCGGTCAGAAATGTGATGGAGCGTGTCACAGATAAAAATCACATCAACGGAAGCCAGGGGCAGTTTGGGGTTGTGCGGTTCTGCAAGAACGGGCTGAATGTTCATCAGATGCTCTGCCTGGGCCTGTTTTTCAAGATAGTCCAGCATCTTGCGCGAGATATCAACGGCGTAGATTTTTCCGGCAGGTCCCACCGCGCGTGCAAAACGAAGAGTGAAATAGCCCGGTCCAGAACCTAAATCAGCCACCCGGTCTCCCGGCTTTAGACCAAGTGCGGCCATCACCTTTCGCGGTTGTTGCCATGCGTTTCGACTGGAACTCTCAAGAACCCGGATATACTCACCGGTGCTTTCCGGGGGGTGGTGCTCTTGATTTGGCACCTGAGAAGCAACTGGAAAACCGACCAACAGGAGCAGAGAGACGAACCACACTGCGTTTCGGCATCGAGTCATAGGGCCTCCTGCGGCTGAGCATGCCAAGCCGCTATCGACCTGCTGCTTTGCTCGGTTCCAATTACGCTTATTATACGCTTGCCGGGCTGATTTAGAGCCGCTTCTCTTTCAAGTAAGATAGCCGCCGTGTCAATTCCTCACCGCGCCGGGTGATCGCTATCACTGCACGAGCACGAGTTCCGCGTGGATAGTTGAGGTAGAAAAGGGTGCGATGTACGGATCACGAGGATCGGATTTTAGAAACACGGTCCTGCCGAGGGGAGTGCTGACTTCTTCTGACGTTTTCTGAGATAAGCCTACGAAATCTCCAGGTCTGCCAGCGTGACCCAAGTTCGAGGAAACAGAGCCAAGATGCATACCGGGCGTCGTCAAAAACAGATCGGCTGGCTGGCTCTGGCTGGCGCCTTGCTTTTCCCGGCCACTGCCAATGTGTGCCAGAGAGCTCCGTTGTCCCAGGTTTCCACCGTTACTGCAACTCAGGAAGCAGATGCGCAGCGCAAGGCACGCGATCAAATGGTGCAGCAGCAGATTGCGGCGCGTGGCGTCAGGGATAAGCGAGTTCTCAAAGCCATGCGGGAAGTACCACGCCATCTGTTTGTACCCCCAGACATGCAGCCTTACGCCTATCTTGACCGCCCGCTTCCGATCGGCTACGAACAGACGATATCGCAGCCCTATATCGTGGGATTTATGACGGAGGCACTCAAACTCAGACCGAAAGACCGCGTGCTGGAAGTTGGCACGGGATCAGGCTATCAGGCTGCTGTCTTGTCCGTGCTGGTGAACCAGGTCTATTCGATCGAAATCATTGAGCCGCTGGCCAAAGAGGCAGCGGAACGGTTGCGAAGGCTCGGTTATTCCAACGTACAAGTTCGCCCCGGCGACGGATACCGCGGGTGGCCTGAAGCGGCTCCTTTTGACGCAATCATTGTGACTGCCGCGCCCGACCATGTCCCGCAGCCGCTGCTTGACCAGTTGGCAGCCGGCGGCCGGCTGGTTGTCCCTGTCGGCAGGTACTTTCAGACACTTATCCGCATTCGACGGACGGGTTCAGGATTCAAAAAAGAAAAACTTCTACCTGTGCGATTTGTCCCCATGACGGGTGAGGCAGAGAAATAAAAAGGCACCGGAATGACCAGCCGGTTTCTGCAGTTCTCGCCAAACAGTTTGGTGAAAAATGGCTCATAGAGCGGATGGCGTCGGGTTCATCCTGCCCAAGCCCAATGCCTTCAGCACGGGCTGGCGGCATATAGCCGCCGCTACAACCTTTTTCAGCGACACGCTAAATGGCGGGATAGTAGATTCCATCCGCAATCAATTCCGCCGGCCCCGCAAGCAGGATCTCCTTGTCTTTTGGCCAGGAGACTTCAAGCGTGCCCGCAAGCGTGCGAACTTTGACCGCGCGGCCCGTGAAACCGTTTAGGATGCTGGCAACGGCCGCACCGCAAGAGCCGGTTCCTGAAGACATTGTTTTTCCCACGCCCCGCTCCCAGTAACGCACTTCTATATCTTTTTTTGAGGCAATCCGAACGAATTCGACATTGGTGCGGTTGGGGAACAGAGGATTGCGCTCGATCTCACGTCCTACTTCCTCCCAAGGGACTGTCGAGAAATCCTCAACAAAAATGGAGCAATGTGGATTACCCATGGATGTTACCGTTGCTGCCAGAACACCATGAGCGGTGCGAATCGGAAAGCCCACAACGGGAAAAGGATGTTTTCCGGCGACGAACGGGATTTTCGAAGGGTCAAGTATCGGCTTACCCATGTTGACGCGGAAGTTCCATTTCCCCTTGTTCATCTGTTCCGATGTAGAAAGCATTTCCAGTTCCTTCACTCCAGCCGCTGTTTCTATCCGGAGCCTTTGTCTGCGGCGGTTTTCACGCATCAGGAAAGCCCCGACACTGCGGATCCCGTTGCCGGACATCTCGGCTTCGCTCCCATCGGCGTTAAAGAACCGCACGCGGGCGTGGTGTTTTGCGTTCACCGGTTTCAGGAGCATAAGAAGGCCATCAGCCCCCACTCCTGTGTGCCGGTTACAGATGGATTGCGCAAACCGGCTGATTTCCGCCGGCAGGCCGTCGCCGCGCACAACGATAAAGTCGTTACCGAGTCCATGAAGCTTGGTGAAGGTGATCTTTGGAGTTCTGGTCATTGTTCACATTCCGCCTGTCGTTTCAAAATGTCTTTGTTTGGGGTCCCGGCCTTGTCGAGGCTTATGGGCCACCTTTACGCCGATAGATCGTGATGCTTTGCAGCTGAGAATAATGTTTGTGAAAGACCGGTTCGAAATCTGTAAACGCCTTGGGGTAAGCGCGCATCAGGATATTAACAGGGTCGAGTTCGCCGCTGACGATCCATTCTACGAATTTCTGCGCCCCTTCTGGAAGCTTGCGCCAAACCTTGCGGTTATCTCCATTCAGGATTTTGCGATAGGGAATCCCCAACGTTGGGGCGACGCAGGGCCATTCGCCGGACTGCATAAGGATTGTCTGGCCATCATAATGCTTCCTGAAGAAGGCAATGAGTGCCTGGTCAGGCTTGAGTTTGCAGGGAGTGTTGAGAATTCCTTCCTCAACGACAGGGAGCTTGCGCGCTCCGCCGGCTATCATCCAGCCGTTCTGCGCGGCCAGAATTGCGAGACAACCCGCAAGCATCCCCGTACGGAAATTCCGTGCCACACTCGGAGAAAGCACAAAAGAGACGAGCAAGGCAATCGCCGGCAACATTTCAATTCCGTAACGAAGATTGTAATACGAATGGGGGAAGTACGTGGGAACGTACAACGCGACGGCCGCGCTTGCCATAGCCTGAATATAAAAAGGGAACAGCACGAGCAAAATCAAGATGGCAGACCGCCTGGCGCGGTAGCGGCGCTCGAGGATCCACATCATCAGGCCCAAGACCGCGAGCACGAGGATCCATGGACCGATGATCAGTTTGAGGTCCTCCATGTAATAGCGCGCCGAAATCAGGAGGCTGCCTTCCGTAGGGTAACGAAAAGCCGTGGTGGCAACCTGGTGAGCGTAAATGGCCTCGGCGGAAGCCGGCCCATTATAAAATGCGAGTGGATTATGGTACCTGATGGCATCGTGCAGAACCCAGAGCACGGGTCCGGCGCCTGCTATTACAGAGAACAACACAGCACGACGAAAACGAACACTCCAGGAATTCTTACGCGCCAGAAGAACAAACAGCGCGGCAAACGGCAGGACATACCATTCGCCGTAGCGAGTCAAAGTTCCCAGGAATGCGGCAATGCCCGCTCCTACTACGCAGCGCGTCCGCCCACTCATTTGGAACCGAAATAACCCATAGACAGCAAGGACCGACCACATGATAGCGAGCGATTCCGTCATGGGAGTGCTCGCCAGATAAAGCATGCTTGGGCACAGCAGGAAGACGGCCAGCGCGACGAATGCCGCCGCAATACTTCGGTTCATTTCAAGCGACAGCCGGAACAGGAACCACGCGCTCACGCAGAAGGCCGCCACTGAAATCAGGCTCCCGGCCAGGCCGGTTCGCCACAAGTGGTTGTTGATGGCCAGAGGCGCTGCCAGCAAATGAAACATCGGCAGCCAGACGCTGCCGATCTCCGGATACCCGGGCGTCAATGAGTCAAAAAGGCGCCGCGCACCCTCCATGTGTGCGAATGCGTCCCCATAAAGTTGCGTCAGGCCTCGGGTGTAAAAAAAGTGGAGGCTGCCGAGAGCCACCCCAAGGATGGCGGCCCAGACGGCAAACGTAACCCGGGCAGGAAGAACGGAGTTCGAATGTGGCGACAAAGAATCGGCGCCAGGCCGGTCAGACATCAAATCGGGTCAGTTGCGCGAATTCGCGCACGCGTCCTTCAATTTCCTGGGAAGTAAGTTCCAGGAGGCGTTTGAGGCCAAATTCTTCAACCGCAAAGCTGGCCATGACGGAGCCGTATACCACAGCACGGCGCAGGTTATCTTCTGAAAAGTCACCGGTTCTCGCGAGATGGCCCATAAACCCGCCGGCAAATGAGTCGCCCGCTCCGGTGGGATCTTTGAATTCCTCCAGCATAAAGGCAGGCGTGGAAAAGATGGAGCCGTTATTGAAGAGGCTGACGCCGTGTTCGCCCCGTTTGATCACAATAATCTTCGGCCCCATCTTTTGGATCGCTGTTGCTGCCTTACGAAGGTTCTGGCGCCCGGAAAGCATTCGAGCTTCTCCTTCATTGATAACAAGAGCATCCACGGCGCGGAGCGTCTCCTTCAGAGCATCGGGGCTCCCTTCAATCCAGTAGTTCATTGAATCACACGCCACCAGGCGCGCCTTGGAAAGCTGACGGCGAACATGGAGCTGGAGCCGGGGATCGATGTTCCCGAGAAAAACAAATTCGCTTGAGGCATACGTGTCAGGGACATGCGGGCTGAAGTTCTGGAACACATTGAGCTGCACGTCGAGCGTTCGTGCTTCGTTCATGTCGCCGACGTATTCACCCTTCCATCGAAAAGTATTGCCCTGCATCCGCTCGATCCCGGAAGTTTCAATGGAGCGGAGTCGAAAGACCTCGAGATGCTCATCACCGAAGTCGTCCCCCACCACGGCAACAACCTGGACAGGGCCAAACCAGCTTGCGGAAACCGAGAAAAACGTTGCCGAGCCGCCCAGAATGCCGTCTACTTCCCCGTGGGGTGTTCGGATCGAATCGAAAGCTACGGAACCAACCACTAAAAGCGACATAACGACTTCTTCTTCCCTCCCGAATTGCAGATCACACAAACATCGTTAAGTTTACTTGAGATATTTCCCAACGAGCAAGTCCAGGCGCTTTTTTGCCTGCGGCGAGATCTTTCGGCGGTCCGTGAGGATGGCATGGGCAAGCGCTGATCCACAGTTGCAACCCCTCGTTTTGGGCAGATGGCTGACTGCGCCCCGCAGGATCTTTTGTGCGTTCTCGACGTTGCGATTGAGATAGTCGATCACCTGGCTGACGGTGACGGCTTCATGGCCGGGATGCCAGCAATCATAATCTGTCACCATGGCCAGCGTCGCATAACAGATTTCGGCTTCGCGCGCGAGCTTGGCCTCCTGAAGGTTAGTCATGCCGATAATGTCCATACCCCAGCTCCGGTAAGTGTTCGATTCGGCTTTGGTGGAGAAAGCTGGGCCCTCCATGCAGACGTAGGTGCCGCCTCGGTGGACGATAACGTTTGCCTCGGCACAAGCTTGCGCCAGCGCTTCAACTACCGCCGGGCACATCGGATCAGAAAAGCCAATGTGGGCGACAATACCGCCGCTGAAGAAAGTTGATACCCGCCCCCGCGTCCGATCAAAAAACTGCAGCGGCAGGACCATATCCATTGGCTTGAAATCTTCTCTTAACGAGCCGACGGCGCTTACCGAGAGGATACGCTCAACGCCCAGCTTCTTCATTGCGTAGATGTTGGCGCGGAAATTGATCTCCGAAGGACTGATCACGTGTCCTCGTCCGTGGCGAGCGAGGAAGGCGACACGGCGGCCTTCCAGAACCCCGATACGAAAAGCATCCGAAGGCTTGCCAAATGGCGTTGCCACCCGCACCCACTTGCTGCGGGTGATCCCTGCCATCTCGTACAGTCCGCTTCCACCAATAATACCGATTTCTGCCTGAGCCACTCTTCCTCCTCCACATATCGAACTTTAATTCATGCCACTGCGACTGGATTGAATGCCATCTTTCCCTCACCGTCATTCAGATATCCCCATGGAGTCTCAGCATCATGCGGAAAGACAACGAGCGCGCGGTCCTTCGCAAGTCGAGGGAGCAGCCGCTTTTTCGAGGCGAGAGTATCCATAGGATAAAGATCAAACGCCATGATCCACGGAAATGGGAGGTGCACATGCGTTGGAACGAGATCAGAAATAAAGAATGCCCGCTCGCCTTCCGATTCAATCCACACACACTGCAGGTCGCGAACGTGCCCCGGCGCAAGTTCGACGCGGACTCCAGGGACAATTTCGCATGCGCCGTCAACAAACTCCGTCTGGGATTCCGCCGGAGCGAACCATTCTTCCACGTAACTTGCCCGGTCGCGCTCCGTCGGGTGAAAAGCGTGTTCCCACTCGGCACGCTGAATAAAATAGCGAGCCTGCGGAAAGGTGGGCGTGGTTTGCCTTCCCTCCCGGCGAGTGTTCCACCCGCAATGGTCGAAATGAAGGTGGGTGTTAATCACAATGTCGATGTCACTCACGCCCAGACCGTGGGATGCGAGCTCATCCGGGAGGCGGGATGAATGACGAATGCTGTAGATATCAATGTGCTTGGCATCGAACTTTTCACCGATGCCCGTTTCAACCAGCACGTTGTGTTTTCCCGTCCGGACCAGCAGGCTTGTCAGACCCAGCCGGACACGATTGCGTTCGTCGGCAGGGAGTCTTTTTTGCCACAAAGCCTTGGGCACCACACCAAACATTTGCCCACCGTCCAGGCCAAACGTGCCGTCCGATAGAACGGTAATTTCAAAGTTTCCCAGCTTCATCAAATTCCCTTGCCTTGACGTGTGAACATTATTTGCAGTTACGGTCTTCCACCAGCTCAATCAAAACGCTTGCCGTACTTGAAGGATGCAGAAACGCGATCGACTCGCCTTCCGCGCCGCAGCGGGAACTGTGGTCAATCAGGCGGAGTCCATGCCCCTCAAGATCGTTCAGCGCCGCCTGCAAATTGTCAACTGAGAGTGCCATGTGATGGATGCCAGGGCCGCGATTGCCGATAAAATGGGCAATCGGCGAATCAGGCGAACTGGCCTCGATCAATTCAATTCGGCTTTCTCCCATATGGAAAACAGCCACTCGAACTTTCTGGTCCTGAATTTCTTCAATCGAATCCGGTGGATGGCCCAGCAAAAGTTCGAAAATCGGAACCACTTTTTCCAGAGACTCCACAGCGATACCCAAGTGATGAATTCGCATTCTTACACCGCATGCATCGAAGAAATTTGCGCCCCAGGCGACAACGCTGTTCCGCGTGTGGCAATCGAGCTGCGCCACCGGGTCAGGTGCCGGCAGATAGCACGCCCGACGCCTCCATCATTTCATCGACGATGGAATGTGGGTCCCGGCGTCGAGCCAGAATCTCGTCCACGTACGCGCCGATCTTCTCTTGGTCGAACTGATCGCGGGCGACTTTCTCAAACAAGCTCTGGCGGAGCAGTCCCAGAAGTTGCAGACGCGTATTTTCACGCCGGCGGGCAATCCCGGCTGAACTATGTTCGCTCGCGGCACGGAACTTTTCCAACTCGTCACGGAGTTCTGCGACACCTTCGCCGGTGGTTGCCGTCGTTTTTATAATTGCAGGCTGCCAGGGGGCCGGCTGTGAGGCCACCGAAAGGAGAGCCCGCAACTGCTGCTGGGTTCGTTCGGCGCCTGGTTGATCGGCTTTGTTGATCGCAAATAGATCGGCAATCTCCATTATGCCCGCCTTGAAAGCCTGAACGTCATCGCCCATTCCCGGGACGACAAGGACTACCGTGGCGTCCGCGAGCCCTGCAACTTCGACCTCATCCTGGCCAACGCCAACCGTCTCTACAAAAACGACATCGCAGCCGGCCGCATCAAGAATCAAGGCTGCGTCACGGGCGGCAGGGGCAAGGCCGCCCAGTTGTCCGCGCGTGGCCATGCTGCGAATATAAGTGCCTTCGTCCGTTGCAAGAGCCTGCATCCTTATCCGATCGCCCAGAATGGCGCCGCCGGAGAAAGGACTGGTCGGATCAACTGCGATGATTCCCACACGCTTTCCTTTTTGGCGGTATTCAGCGGCAAGCTTTTCGAGAAGCGTGCTTTTGCCCGCCCCGGGCGCACCGGTAATTCCGATGACGTACGCTCTCCCTGCCTTGTGAAAAAGATCCTTCAACAGGACCCTGCACGAAGGATCCCGCCTCTCGACCGCGGAAATAGCCCGGGCCATGGCCCTTCGATCACCCGCGCAGATTCTTTCAACCCATTGTTCAAGTGCTACGCTCATCAGAAAATCGTGCGCGTCCCTTTAAGACGGGCCTAATTCCAGGATCCCTACATCGGTTCCCCAAGCGATTCACGAGCGATAATCAGGCGCTGGATCTCACTGGTTCCTTCGCCGATCGTACATATCTTGACGTCGCGGTAGAACTTTTCCACCGGATAGTCCTTGATAAAACCATAGCCGCCGTGAATTTGAACCGCTTCGTTTGCAACCCTGATGGCAACTTCACTGGCAAACAGTTTGGCGATGGAACTCTCGCGCGTCACCCGCTTGCCTTGTGTTGCCAGTGCTGCGGCGTGCCAGGTCAGGAGCCTGGCCGCTTCGATTTCTGTCGCCATATCGGCAAGTTTGAATCGCACGGCCTGAAAGGTCGAGATTGGCTTCCCGAACTGTTCACGCTGCCTGGAGTAATTGAGCGAGGCTTCAAATGCGCCTTGCGCCATGCCGACGGCAAGCGCAGCAATGGAGATTCTCCCCCCGTCAAGAACTCTCAGGCTGTCAATAAATCCGTGACCGCACTCGCCAAGGCAGTTTTCCCGTGGAATTCTGCAGTCGTCAAAAATAACTTCTCCTGTATTGCTTGCCCGCATTCCGAGCTTGCTCTCTATTTTCCCGGGCTGAAAACCGTGAGTACCCTTTTCAATGATAAAAGCGGAGATGCCGTGTTTGCCTTTTTCCTTGTCGGTAACCGCCATTGCGACGCAGATATCGGCGTAGTGGCTGTTGGTGGTAAATGTTTTCGAACCGTTTAGAATCCATGTATTACCTTCAAGCTGAGCAGTTGTCCGGGTGCCACCGGCATCGGAACCCGCGTCAGGTTCCGTCAGGCTCCAGCACCCAAGCTTCGTACCCTGTGCCAATGGGACAAGGTACTTGCGCTTTTGTTCCTCAGTCCCCGCAAGCAGGATGTGGTTTGCGCACAAGGAATTGTGGGCCGCCAGGACCAGGGCAATAGAGCCATCCACGCGGGCAAGCTCTTCAATCGCAATAACATAAGGGATATAGCCGAAAGCAGCCCCTCCGTATTTGGCAGGGACCGTGACACCCATCAGTCCCAGTTCAGCGAGTTTAGGAATAAGCTCCCGTGGAAAATGCTCAGCCTCGTCCCACTCGCGAACGTGAGGGCGAATTTCCTTCTCCGCGAATTCTCTCACCGAACCCCTGATTTCGCATTCTTCGTCGGTCAGCTCGAAGTTCAGTCGCCACCCCCTTGCCGATGTCCCCAGGCATCCGATTCAAGCCTATTCTAACATGGTCAAGCCTGGCTGACTTGGCGGACGGTGCGCGCCTCCCGTCCTGACACGCAGCCCAAGCGCTAGGTTCTGTGCTAACATTTATGGCGCCGGTGATGAAGAGTCGCTTTCACCTCGTTCTTGCACTGTCGCTAGCTCTGGCTGGCAATACCTATGCCCTCCCCAAGTGGTTCCACAGCAAATCGAAGAAGAACGCGAAGGCCGATTTGCTGGCAACTGTTGTTGTCGATTCGGGGCTACCGGGTTGCAGGGTAGATATTGACGGCGAAGGATCAGGAGTGACTGGCGCCAAAGGATTTCTATCGGTCAAATCAGTTGATCCGGGAGACCATTACCTTCACGTTCAGTGTCCGGGGCAACGCGAAATGTCTTATTTCATCCGACCGGAGGCCGGGCAGGAAATGCAGGTCAATGCGCACTCAGCCGCCACATCCTCCCAAGCATCGCAAATCTCGCCATTCGCCGCAGCCGAAGCAAAACGACAACTGAGACGCCTGGTTTCACAGGCTGTTCAGTTGAGAGCAAGCGGACAGTTCAAGCAAGCTGTCGAGCTTCTTCGCAAGGCAACCCAGCTTGACCCCAGGAACGGCGATTTGCACCGCGAACTGGGAATCACCTTCCTGATGTTTCATGATTGGGAAAGAGCGCGGGTGGAAATGCTTGAAGCAATTCACCTCGAGCCCAACAGGGTGGAGGCCCACAGTGGCCTGGCGTTCGCCCTTGAGAAACTCGGAGACCTCCAGCAGGCCCTCAAGGAATACCAGATCTGCACTCAAATGGACCCTCATGACACTTCATACCGGGACCACTACGTGGAAGTACTGGGCATGCTTTACACGCAAGAAGCCAGGAAAAAACGCTGAGGGTCCGAGTCACATGGCCCTCCTTTGATTCGAGTGATCCGGAAACGGCCACGCGGTTGGTCGAACCACACCTCAAATTCTCAAGCGATTGCCGTACGGTGAACGCCGGAGAGGACGTCGTTCAGCACTTGAAGGGCGCGTGCACATCCAGCGCGATTAACGTCGTAATGGGTTACCATGCGTATGTTTGTGGGGCTTGTTGCGTCGGCCAGCACTCCCTGCTCAGCAAGACGCTTTGAGACTTCGTGCGCTGTGCGTCCGCTCGCTGAAACTTCGAAGAACAGGATGTTCGTTTTGACTTTGGCAGGATCGATCTTCACACCCGGAATTTCCGCCAGCCCTTCAGCCAGAAATCTGGCGTTCTCGTGGTCCACGTGCAATCGCTTGGGACTTTCCTCAAGCGCAACAAGGCCGGCAGCGGCCAGAATTCCCGCCTGGCGCATTCCTCCGCCGAGCATTTTGCGTACGCGACGGGCCTCATCGATGAATGCCCTGCTCCCTGCCAGCATTGAACCAACCGGCGCCCCAAGTCCTTTCGACAGGCAGAACATCACCGAATCGAAATTGCGCGTCAAATCAACCACTGTGCGTTTCAATACAGTGGCAGCGTTAAAGATTCGGGCTCCGTCCAGATGTACAGGAATGCCAAGTTGATGCGCACGGTCGCAGATTTCATCCGAAACTTCGATCGGGTAGACCGACCCACCCGCAAGATTTGAAGTGTTCTCGATTTCGACCAATCCCGTCCTGCTGTGGAAATCGCTGCCGGTATTGACGAGCGGTTCTATGAGATTCCAGGCCAGAATTCCGTCAGGCGCGTAAATGGTGCGTGCTACGCACCCTGAAAATGCGGACATCATTCCCATCTCGTGCACGTAGATGTGAGATCGCTCTTCACAAATTACGTCCTGGCCATGGCTGGTATGGACCTTGATCGCTGTCTGATTACCCATGGTCCCGGAGGCGACAAAAAGCGCGGCCTCTTTTTGGAAGATTCCTGCTGCGCGTTCCTCCAGTTTATTGACCGTCGGATCTTCCCGATAGACATCGTCTCCCACCTCGGCCGAAGCCATGGCGCGCCGCATTGCCGGAGTTGGACGGGTCACCGTATCGCTGCGTAGATCAATCACTGATTGGGCCATCGCAATATCTGCACTCCCATTGTCTGAACTCTCTTAGACACCGATGAATTCCTGAAAGACTTCATTTGAAACGAGCAGGGCGCCGTCTGCAAGCCGAATGCGTCCGTCGGCTCGCTCGAGCCAGCCGTTCCGTTCGAGGCTTTCGATCTTTTGCGCCCATTGCCCAACAAGCGCCTGCCCCCAGCGCCTTTCGGCTTCCTCCAGATCAATACCATCTGTTTGGCGCAACCCCAGGAAGAAAAACTCCTCGATGCTGGCACGCGAAGATAATGTGTTCTGCTCGCAAACCGGCGATTCGCCTCGCTCCAGGCGACGTTCGTACTCTTCCACTGCGGTCGTATTCGCCCACCGGCAGATCCCATCGAACGAATGCGCTCCTGCTCCCAGGCCGAGATAGGGTTTCAATTGCCAGTATTTGCGATTATGAACCGACTCGAAACCCGGGAGGGCGAAATTTGAAATTTCGTATTGGACATAACCATGCCTGCAAAGAAATGTGCGGGCTTGATCGTAAGCATCGGCCATAAAATCTTCGTCCGGAAGCATTGCGCTATGGTAGCGCGTTCCGTGCTGCAAAACCTCATTGCCGAGCCGGCTTTTCTCGTCAATTTCAAAAAGGTAGACCGAGATGTGCTCTGGCCGCTCAGCAATGGCCGATTGCAATGATGATGACCATGATCCTGGAGACTGGTGAGGCAGCCCCGCAATCAGATCCAGACTGATATTCGCAAAACCCTGCTCTCTTGCCGATCGAATGAGCGCCCGCGTGTCCTCGGCCGAGTGCAGCCTTCCCACCGCGCGGAGTTCGACATCTGCAAAAGACTGCGCGCCAATGCTGAGCCGATTTATGCCAAGCCCCAGTGCGCGATCCAGGAAAGGTCGGTCCGCAGAACCGGGTGTGACTTCCAGAGTAAATTCGGCGGACGGTGCAATTCTGAATTGATGCTGGAGATTCCCGACCACGTTTGCCAGACGCTCACCGCCAAGGAGCGATGGCGTGCCGCCCCCGATATAAACTGAATCGACGGGAACTTTTAACAGCCCATGTGCTATTCCGGCTGCTGCGTAAAACTCAGGGAGGCGGTTGATCTCCTCAAGGAGGGCCTGACAATAGCGATCGTAAACCTTCTGCGGAACTACACGCGAACTGAAATTGCAGAAACTGCACTTCGAGGCACAGAAAGGAACCTGGAGATAAACACCCAGCGTTTTCATCGCTAATCCGCGACCAGCTTGATGTGCAAATCACGCCGCCGTGGCCCGTCAAATTCGCAAAAATAAACACCCTGCCAGCGCCCCAGCAGAAGCCGGTGGCTTTCTATCAGCAAGGTCTTCGAAGAGCCAATGAGGGTCGCTTTCAGATGAGAATCACAGTTGCCGTCGTTATGCTGATAGTCCGCATCAGGGGGAACAAGCTTCTTTAAGAAATCAGTGATGTCCTGCCGCAGGGCAGGGTCGTAGTTCTCGTTGATCAGAATCGCGGCAGTGGTGTGAGGGACAAACACGTGGCATTGGCCGCTTTCAATCCCTGATTGCTCGATCAGATGTTCGATCTGCCCAGTGATATCTTTGAACTCTACACGGGAGTGCGTTTCAATGTGAAGAACATGATGCTGGTTCCGCGGCTTGCTCTGAATCGGGGCCTTAGCTGCTTGTTCAGACATTGTTCCCTCCTCTTCCCGCCCTTCACCAATCCCCTGGGATTTAATGAATGGCTGATTCATTATAACAAAGAGATTTGCCTGATTCCTTGTCCGGCAGTTCCATGAAGCTGAGGCAGGACTGACGCTCGAAGAAGGTTCAGAGATCAGAAATTCATGACACGGTGATCGGAAGTGTCGGCAGGGATATGTTCAAGCAGGCGGTCGAGCAGGCCATAGCCGGCGTGGCCAAGAAAGTAAGCTCCGCTCACGCTTCGTTCCTGCAATTCCCTGTCAGGTGTCATGGCACTGAGAAGCGCCTGCGTATGGCGGGCAAGAATTTCAGACTTGCTGAGCGCCGAACGTGTCATCTTGCCTTTCAGCCTCTCAACCTGGTATTGAATCTTTTCTTCCGCGTGATTCAGCGCGTCGACCAGTGTCGGGTCGAGAGCTTCAATATCTTTTCTCAGCCGTGCCAGCAGATGAGCAAGGTCCTTTTCCGCCTGATTGAAGCGCTCTGACCATCCTTCGGCAAAAGCAGTGGAGGCGATGCGTTGACTTAAATGTTCTTTGCCCTGCCAGACGTCATCAATCGTCACCTGGTATTTCTCCATCCAGCGCTCAATGCGGCGGTCAACCAGCGTGAAACCGCTTCGAGGGAAAACCGCAGGCATGGGGCGGCCAAAAGCAGAATAAAGAACCTGCGCCTGGCCCAGATAAGCAAGCTCGGAAGGCCCGACGATGCAAACAATGGTAGGCAATAGGCTGTCCTGTACGAGAGGACGAAGCAACACATTAGCAGAGAAATTGAGCGGGTTTTCTTTGGACTCGGATGTCAGCTCTTCCATCGAGACCTCTTGAACTTCGCCGATGGAAAATCTGTCCTTGCCGTCTGCGCCAGTTACGTGCACCGGCAATCGATTGCCTTCCCTTTCCACAAAGAGCAGCGTCGAATCTTCCGCAATGTGAACCTGCGCGTGGTAGCCAGCCTTGACCAGATCCTGGGAGCGATCTTGAAGTTGAATTCTCAAGTCCTCTGCCTGCCGGAGAGCCTCCTGGTAGATGGGTACACTCAACCGATGGATCGCCTCATCCATCGGGTCAAGCAGCACGACGCCCCAGCGGCCGCAGAGCCGCGTCAGGAACTTTCCGAATGAAAGCGACCACGTTGCACCAGGCTGATAGCATGATCGGAGGTCTCCAAGCAATTGCGAGCGGTCATTACCACCCTGCAGGGTCGCTTCCAGCCGATCGATGGCCTCGATAACAGCCGGCGTCAGCCTGACACGTCCAACCGGAGATTGCGGCGCCGGCCGCTCACCTGGATCATGTAAAGGGATCTTTTCGTATTCGTCGCTGAGCGTATAAGCCTGAGCGACTTCCTCCAGATCGTGGTCCTCGGTAGCCAGCCAGAAGATCGGAACCACCTTTAGGCCTTGGGAAGCAAGAGATTGCGATACGCGTACTGCTGTCAGCATCTTGTAAAGCGTGAACGCCGGGCCGGAGAAGAGGCCCACTTGCTGGCCAGTGACAACGGCGAAAGTGTCCGGGTCGGCGAGACGGCGGACATTTGCAATTGTCTCCTCGCCGGCCCCAAAAGCCTCATTCTGTCGCAGCAAAATCCTGACCAGAGCCTCACGGTCGATTTTGAAGCCGCGAAGCTCCCGTTCCAGCCGTCTGTACGTATCCGGGCTGAAAGGCGACCCATTGTAGAATTGCTCAACGCGCTCGTAATGCTCGAGATAATCCACAAGCAGCTTGCTGGATTTCGGGATTCGAGAATAAGGGCGTGACACGCAATCCATGAATTCTCCAATGCTACACTGCTGAAACAAAACCAACAACACCCCAGCGAAGCTCGCGGCAACTCCTTTATCGATGCTGCAAAGGTTGTTCGGGATTCGGATTGGGATTGAAAAATCAGGCAGCTGTGCGCCGGTTCAGGCGAATACCAGCTTTCCGGAGAGCGGTCGCTACCTTGCGTTCTTCAGAAGGGCTCAATGGCAGCAGAGGCCCGCGAGGCTTTCCGCCCTTGTAGCCGCACAGGTCAAGCGCGTACTTTATCCCTGGAATTCCGCAACGAACATTCACTTCCTGCACCAGGGGTGCAAGGCGATGTTCGATCTCCAGCGCCTTCTCGACCTCTCCCTTGCAGAAGAGCCTGTAAAGGTCAATGCAAATATCTGGAATGTAGTTTGCCGGGCCAAGAATCACCCCTGCTGCTCCCGTTTGCAGCGCCTCGATCATGATCAGCGCTGACCCTGCAAGGATGCGAAACCCACGGTCTACCTTCCGAACGACGTCACGCAAGAAATCGACGTTGCCTGAACTTTCCTTGAGTCCGGCTATATTGCCGTGGCGTGACAGGCGGCCGATCGCCGCCGCTTCCATGTGAATCCCGGTGAATTGAGGAATCGAGTAAATCAGGAGAGGACGCCGCAGCGCATCCGCAATCGTTGAGAAGTGCGTGGTCAAAGCGGCAGCGTTCATGCGATTCTTAAAGTAGCTTGGGGTCAGCACCAGTACTGCGTCGGCGCCGCGGGCAACCGCTTCTCTGCTCAGACGAATTGTCTGTCGCGTGGTTTCCACGCCTGTGCCAACCAGCAGAAGTTGGGGCGGCGAAATAATCGGCCGTGCCAGTTCCACCAGCCGCAATCTTTCGTCGTCGGAGAGATAGGGCCCCTCGCCGGTGGAACCCGCCACAAGAACTCCGTTAACACCTTTCCGAATATAGCGCCGAACGTTGTATTGAAAACCGGCTTCGTCGATATCCCCGCGGCGCTTGTACGGCGTCACAATTGGGACAAAGACTCCCTCAAGATTGGAAACGATTTCTTTGCTTGTCATGAATTCAGTTACCTGGGTTGAGCGTTTTGCTTACGACAGAACTCTGGGCCATCGCTCGATCCTTGAGATGAAGTTCCTGCAGGCAGGCCACTTCAACTCCGCGCTCGCGCTGGGCGCGGATGCCATTCACGGCAGCAGTTGCCGCGGAGATCGTGGTGATACAGGTCACACCATGCTGAACGGCCGCACGCCGGATTGCTTTTTCATCGTACCTTGAATCCCGGCCGAGCGGCGTGTTGATGATCAGATCGATGGAAGCGTTCTTGATATGGTCCACAACGTTCGGACGCCCTTCTTCCACTTTGTAGACCCGTTCCACCTTGACTTTGGCCGCACGAATAGCCGCAGCAGTCCCGCGGGTCGCGATGAGTTTGAAGCCGAGCCCGGCAAGGTCGCGCGCCAGAGCAACGGCCTGCGCCTTGTCATGATCGTTGACAGAAATAAACACTTTGCCGTTCATCGCGATCTTCTGCGCTGCGGCCAGCTGGGCCTTGGCGAAAGCCAGGCCAAAGCGGTCGGCCACGCCCATCACTTCTCCGGTTGATTTCATCTCCGGACCCAGCACGGTATCGACACCCGGAAATTTCTGGAAGGGGAAGACCGGAGACTTCACGTAAAAATGGCCGACCGGGAGCTCTGGGTCCAAACCAAAGCTGCTCAGTTTTTGACCCACCATCAGGCGTGCTGCAACCTTGGCCAGCGGCGTGCCGGTGGCTTTGCTGACATATGGCACCGTGCGTGAAGCGCGTGGGTTGACTTCAAGCACAAAAACCTTCCCATTCTGGATGGCATATTGCGTGTTCATCAAGCCGACAACATTAAGTTCCCGCGCGAGCCTTGTGGTATAGGCGGCAAGGGTGCGGCGATTCTCGTCAGAGATGTTAACGGAGGGAAGCACGCAGGAGCTATCGCCCGAATGAATGCCGGCTTCCTCGATGTGCTCCATGATACCCGCAATCACGACATCGTGCCCATCGGAAAGGGCGTCGACATCAACCTCGGTAGCATTTTCAAGGAAGCGGTCAATCAGGATCGGAAATGCTCCTTCAAGATCTTCAGCGCGGCGCACGTAATTCGCGAGCATCTTGCGGTCGTAAGCAATCACCATGGCCCTGCCGCCCAGCACGTACGAGGGTCGAACCAGAACCGGATAGCCGATTCGGTCTGCAACTTCAAGCGCTTCTTCCACGCTCATGGCTGTCCCGTTTTCCGGTTGCGGAATGCCAAGATCTCGAAGGAGCTTTCCAAAGTGTTTCCGGTCCTCAGCCAGGTTGATGGATTCCGGCGAAGTTCCAATAATGGGAACCCCGGCCGCCTTAAGCTGCCGCGCAAGGTTTAGCGGAGTCTGTCCACCGAACTGGACAATGACTCCGGTCGGATGTTCTTCTTCGACAATCGACATCACGTCTTCAAACGTCAGGGGCTCAAAGTAGAGGCGGTCGGACGTATCGTAATCGGTTGAGACGGTCTCGGGATTGCAGTTCACCATGATCGTCTCGTAGCCTTCTTCTTTGAGCGCGTACGAGGCATGGACGCAGCAGTAGTCAAACTCAATTCCTTGCCCGATACGGTTGGGGCCGCTTCCCAGAATCATGATCTTCTTGCGCTGTGTCGGCTCTGCCTCATCTTCGTCTTCATAGGTGGAATAAAGATATGGAGTGAAGGATTCAAATTCGGCCGAGCAGGTGTCAACGCGCTTGAAAACCGGCCGGACGTTATTCTCAAGCCGCTTCGTGCGAACGTCTGTCCCGCCCACGTCCCACAGTTCGCCCAAATGCAAATCTGAAAAGCCCAGGCGCTTTGCTTCACGCAGCACCGAAGCCGGCACCGACTGCAAGTCGAACCGCTTGAGTTCGTTTTGCATCACCACCATCTGCCGGACCTGGTCAAGGAACCAGGGATCAATCTGGGTTATTTCGGCAAGCGTCTCCACGCTTTCGCCAGCGCCGAAGGCGTACAGAAGGTCCCAAAGCCGTTCGGGATTTGGCGTGGACACACGGCGCAACAGCTCGTTTCTGTCGGCTGGCGGCTTGGGAGGCTTGCGGCCCGTCTCAAGCGAGCGTACGCCCTTCATAAAGGCTTCCTTAAATGTTCGCCCGATCGCCATCACTTCCCCGACCGATTTCATCTGTGTTCCCAGTCTCGGGTCGGATTCGGGGAATTTCTCCTGCGCCCATTTCGGGATCTTTACCACAACGTAGTCAAGTGTAGGCTCGAAACAGGACGGCGTCTTCTTCGTGATATCGTTGGGAATTTCATCCAGGCGATAGCCCATGGCCAGGCGCGCCGCAATCTTGGCAATGGGAAAGCCAGTCGCTTTCGATGCCAGTGCAGAGCTGCGCGACACGCGGGGATTCATTTCAATCACCAGCATGCGTCCCGTCCCCGGTTCGACCGCAAACTGGATGTTGGAGCCGCCCGTCTCCACGCCCACGGTGCGGATCACCCTGAAAGCAGCATCACGCATCAGTTGATATTCTTTGTCCGTCAGCGTCTGAACCGGGGCAACGGTGATGGAATCACCCGTGTGAACTCCCATGGGGTCGAAATTCTCAATGCTGCAGATCACGACAGCGTTGTCAGCATGATCGCGCATCACTTCGAGCTCGAACTCTTTCCAGCCCAGCACGGACTCCTCGACCAGAACTTCATGGACCGGGCTCAGATCAAGTCCGAAGCGGACGCGCTCAGCCAGTTCTTCACGGTTGTATGCGATCCCGGAACCTGTGCCCCCGAGCGTGAACGAGGGGCGAAGGATCAGCGGGAAACCAATTTGTTCGGAAACCTTCAGCGCCGCCTCCACCGTGTTTACGAGCACGCTGCGGGGCACCTCCAGGCCGATTTTCTTCATCGCATCCTTGAACCAGAGACGGTCCTCGGCGATCTTGATCGCCTTCGGAGATGCGCCGATCAGTTTGACCTGGTAACGGTCCAGAATGCCTTTCTCTGCCAGTTCGACAGCGAGGTTCAGCGCGGTTTGCCCGCCCACTGTGGGCAACACGGCGTCGGGACGCTCACAAGCGATAATGGTCTCCAGGTACTCGGCCGTGAGCGGTTCGACGTAGGTACGGTCGGCAAATTCAGGATCGGTCATGATCGTGGCCGGGTTGGAGTTGACCAGCACAACTTCATAGCCGTCCGCCTTGAGCGCCTTGCAGGCCTGCGTGCCGGAGTAGTCAAATTCGCACGCCTGGCCAATCACAATAGGCCCCGACCCGATAATCAGAACTTTGTGGATATCAGTACGTTTGGGCATGAAATCAATTATGAATGATGAATTGGGAATTCCGAATCAACCATTTTACTCTGTTGGTAGCCCGTTGTGTCAGGGGACGGCTTCAGCGTCACCCTCACCACTTGCTATTGCCCCTCGCGCCGCGGAGGCGTCTGCGCCTTGACCGGGTGGTCCGGTTTCTGGTTCGCAGGAGACGAATCCTCTGCCGGCTTGCCGGTTTTCTGTTCCGTGGATGTGGAGAGTTCCGCCAGACGCTCCAACTTTTGTCCAGTACCGGTGGCGACGTCAGCAAGTTTATTAACCTTGCCGGCCACCCGGTCGATCTTTCGTTCGGTGCTGGTTGCGACGTCAGCGAGCCCGTCAACCTTGTCGGCAAGACGGTCAAACTTTCGCACAGTGCCAGTAGCAGCGTCAGCGAGTTTATCAACCTTCCCGACCAGGCGGCTAAGCTTTTTGCCCATGACCAGATCGAGATGCGCACCCTTTTTGAGTTTTGCGCCCGGGTCGTCAATCACATCGGTAATTTGGTTGATCCAACGATCGATGTCGTCAAGTCTCATCTTCACCTCCGCCTGGAATCGCCGCCTTGTTTAGACTTGAACTCTTCCATCATTCTCACAAACTGGTCAAAAAGGTACGCTGAGTCATGAGGGCCGGGCGACGCCTCTGGATGATACTGCACGCTGAACAAGGGCATTGACCGGTGCCGCAGACCCTCGAGCGTGTTGTCATTCAAATTGCGGTGCGTCAGGACCACTTCGCTCACT
>JBJKQK010000077.1:0-8009 GCA_046705285.1 Terriglobia bacterium | reverse complement strand
CAATCTCGAAGAGTTCAGAAGGTTATTACGCGTCATGACGTTGCACCGTGCATTGAAACAGGCAAGTTTCACTGACGGAACGATCGCCATTATTGATCACGGGCCTATTTTCATGCTGGGCATGGTTGAGGCCTTCGGCCCGAAGTTTGTCAGGAGTCAGCACTTTATTCGCTGGTCAAACGCGGAGATTGCCTTATGGGGAGCGCTTCTGGACGTGGTCTTGTGGCTGGATGCACCCGACACCACTTTGGTGCAGCGGATCAACCTGCGCGAGAACCCACACATCGTAAAGGGTAAACCCTCCCATGAGGCATCCGTTTTTCTCCAGCGGTGCCGCCTCTCGTATGAGCGGATCCTATCTGAGATGGTTGTTTGTGATCGCCCCCTGGTCCTTCGATTTGACACCAGTACCGTGTCCACGGATGACATCGTCGATCAGTTCCTCCATGTGCTGGCGACACAGCCAGGATTTTGGGAGACAAGAGAAAATTGACGGCGTGCGAAGCCTCGACGTTGCTTAATCGTCGCGCGGGCACAACATTGGCAGTGACACGCGGCTGAAAGGAAATAATGAGCCAGAGATTTTGGATCATGACGATTGCCAGTATTAGTCTAGTAGCTCTTCTTGCAAGCTTGACTTCTCGTCCGGTATCCAGCGAATTGCCGTCAGGTACTTATAGCCCAACTCTCAATTTGCTTCCATTCGGTCCCAAGCAGCTCCCCAGCAGACTTTTCGGCCACTTGCCCTTTACTGGTGCATATGTCAATGCGGGTTCGGCTACGACTCTGATGAAAAGGTTACAACGTGCGCGTGCCGCACATTTGCACCTGATAATCAGGCTAGACTTCAGTGAGATGCCCATTCGGACCCCCGATGCGAGGTTTTCGGTGAAGCTCTGGGAGCGTAATATTGACCGGTTGCGCGGCATCGACCTGGCGCCATACGTCGCTGACGGTACCGTCATCGGAGCGGAGTTGGTCAATGAGCCACATGTTCAGGGCAAATGGGGCGGAAAAGTCATAACGAAAGGACAACTCGAAGCTGCCGCAGCTTATGCGAAATCCATCTGGCCGTATCTGCCGGTCGGCGCCGGACGTAGCGATTACGTGTTGAAGTATGCGCCATGGAAGCATTTGGACTTTGGTCATTCGCAGTACCACATGCGAAAGGGGGACATCGAAAGTTGGCGAGAGAAGACCGTTGAAGAGTCAAAAGCGGCAGGCGTAGCGTTGCTCCTCAGCCTGAATTTCTATGGCGGAGAGGTTGGCAACAGGCCTATGACGCCGCAGGAAGTCAAACGGTTCGGCTCAGTGCTCGCCGCCGATACATATGCGTGCGCACTCACCGGGTATATGTACGATGAGGGCTATTTCGCCCTACCGGGCATGGAAGAAGCGTTCGCCGCGGTCAACTCTGTTGCTGCAAGCCATCCGTCCCTGCCCTGTTACGTCAGAACTGTAAAGCACTAAGTCAACCGGCACTCTTTCCCATTTCACCTTCGCCAGAGAGTTGAATGTGATTCATAGCTCATGGCTTGCTCTTATCATGTTGCTGCGCCAGCCGAAGTGCCTACATCGATTGTCAGCTTCCCCGTGGGACCTTGTGCAATTGATCGAAATCTTTAGAAATGAGCGGCTCGGCTGACCATTATGCCCTTATCGTGCTAACGTGACGGTAAATTCAGCACAGAAGCGGCTAGCGGTTTTTATACCTTCGTTCGCCGGTGGTGGGGCGGAGAAATCGGTGCTTGCCCTCGCAAATAGTCTGCCTGAGCGGGGGTACAAGGTCGACTTGGCCGTGGTGCGGGCAGAGGGGCCGTTCAAGACTTCTGTTCATCCGCGTGTCCGGGTCGTCGAATTCAAGGCCCGCGGGGTCCTTGCAAGTCTTCCCAGCCTGACACAGTATATGCGTCGAGAAAGGCCAGACACTCTGTTTTCCGCCATGAACCATGCCAACATCGTTGCTTTGTGGGCTCGACGTCTGGCTGGAGTCGCAACACGGGTTATCGTGAGCGAGCACAATACGCTTTCCACCTGGGCTTGCGGGACATCCAGTATTCGGAATCGCACGATGCCGTGGCTGATCCGATTCTTTTATCCGTGGGCCGACGGCATCGTCGCGGTTTCTCGCGACGTCGCTGGTGATCTGGCCGAAACGACGAAGCTCCCTCGCACACGAATCCAGGTTATCTACAATCCGGTTGTGACACCACAGTTACTGGAAATGGCAAGGGTCAAGCCCCCCCACACATGGTTCGCAGTTAACCAGCCGCCAGTCGTGCTGGCAGTTGGCCGGCTGACTCCTCAAAAGGACTTTGCCACGCTCATCCGCGCGTTCGACCGAGTGCGGCGGGACAAGCACGTACGCCTGATGATCCTGGGTGAAGGTGGGGACCGTCATGAACTGGAAAGATTAGTCAGGCAGCTGAGGCTTGAACCACACGTGAGCCTGCCGGGATTCGTAGAGAACCCGTACTCCTACATGGCGCACGCTGCCGTTTTCGTCCTGTCGTCCCGGTGGGAAGGCCTGCCAACTGTACTAATCGAGGCGCTGTCATGTGGCATGCGCGTGATCGCGACAGATTGCCCTAGCGGTCCACGGGAAATACTGGCAGATGGGAAATATGGCATGCTCGTTCCTATGCACGATGCGCCTGCACTCGCCGAGGCGATTGCGGCGACGTTGAATGAAGGAACACCAAAACCATCCGCAGATAGCTGGCAACCGTACAAATTGAACAGCGTAATTGATCAGTACGCCCACCTGCTCTTCAACGGCAATGAAACTGCTTCAAGCACGGGCAACTGATATAGATGGAGGCACACAAGTGGCGCAAATAAAGCGGACACTTCACACGGGCCGGGAGGCGAGAAAACTCAGGATTCTACATATCGAACTGGTAATTACTGAAACCAATGCAGCATACAACGAACACTGTCTTCCGATGGCCCAGAGTCGCGATATCACGGTGTGTACATATTTCAAACCGGCCATCACGGTCCCGCCAGAGATTTCCGTCTTCGGTGGAGACGACACGTTCAGGGGGTTCATGCGGGCTTTGAGATCCGCCCTTCAGGCAAATACCTATGATGTGATCCACGCTCATACGCCTCACGTTGCACTCCTTTTCCTGGTTGCCACGTTCCTCAGTGGCCGAGCGCTCTCCACATCCGCCATCGTAACGGTGCACGATAGCTATCCGAATTATAAGATCAGGAACCGGTTGTTCTTTCTGCCAGTGTTTGCGCGGTTTGCGCGCGTCGTGTGTTGCAGTCAGTCGAGTTTCAACAGCTTCCCGGTTCTTTATCGATGGGTCGCCGGCAAGCGGCTCAACATGGTTCAGAATGGATTCGACAGTGCTCGCATAGACCGGATTGCAGCGACTGTTAGCCGCCGGCACGATCACGAAGAGTTCAACCTAGTTACAATCAGCCGCCTTGTTGATATCAAGAATCCCTTCACCGTGCTGAACGCGTTTGGAGCCGCAGCGGACGGCAACAGTCGTCTCATCTGCATCGGCGAAGGTCCTCTGCGCCCTTCGCTTCTCGCTATGTGTAGCAAGACCGGTCTCGCCCGCCAGGTCTCGTTTACTGGCCTTTTGCCGAGAGAGAGAGTATTCAGGCATTTGTTCGACGCCGATCTCTTTATCTCGGCCTCTCACGGCGAAGGACTGCCCGTCGCGGTCCTTGAGGCGATGGCGTGTGGCTGTCCGGTTCTGCTGTCGGATATTCCGCCTCATAGGGAGATAGCTGGGAATGCTGGTTTCATTCCATTGATCGACCCTGACGACGCAGCGGGTTTTGCAGGAGAGATCTCACGGTTCCGAAGTATGAGCCATCAGGATCGAGCCAGGATTGGAGAAAAGTGTCGAAAGCTCGTTGAACGGCGATTCAGCCTTGAAGCCATGCACGCTGGATATGAGGCTATCTACACAAGCATCTCGCGGCAGTTGAAAGCCGGTTCGCGCCGCGCCATCGGTGTCGCCCATGGTAGTTGAGTTCATCGGAAGCACCGGCGCTGGAAAGACCACGCTTCTCAAGAGTGTCGAGCGCCAGCTGGCCAATTGGACGACTGTGACCACATCGACAGATCTTGTCACCGGTCTGGTGGGTCTGCGAGGTATAACCCATCCGACGGTTCAGAACCTGATACAAGAAGTTCTCGGGTTTCCATTTCTTGTGTCTTCGCTACATCGACATCGAGTCTTCATCGCAGGTTCAATGAAGCTGCTGCGGCACGCCAAGCCAGGCCTGATAATGGTCAACTATGTCCGTAGCCTCGAACGCAAACTTGGTGTGTCCACCCTGGTCAGGCTCATCGCAGGTGACCGGATCATCCTGGTGGACGAAGGGCCAGTCCTGGCTGCGCACATGCTTGTCCATGGTGGCGGCAGCGCGACGGCCCGTGAGATTGCTACGTTTGCGGAGACGATTCCTTTGCCCGACACAATTGTGTACGTCAGAGCACCGATCGAGGCGATCGTCGATCGCACTTTGGCCCGCCCGGACGCTCCGAGGGAGTTGTCATCACACAACCGGACTGAGTTGGCCCGGTATGCTGAAGCGGCGGCTGCACTGTTCGATCAGTTAGTTGCCTCACTGAACAGCATCATTCCCATTCTTGTCGTTGACAACCCCGATATGGATGAGCAGCATCGGCAGGCCGTTGCGGAGATGGTTGCGAGCTTCATTTGGAATGTTCATTCGAAGATGCGCCCTAAGCCCCGTGAGATTCTGAACGGCAGCAGCCCAGTCGGCGTCCATAAACATCACACTGATGCTCTCTAAAGCTCGTACATTGATTGAAACCCTGAACACTAGTGGAGTGCGGTATTGCCACTGGAAAGGCAATGCATCGCTTGCGGAAGCTCTCTCGGGTCTGAAAGATCTCGACTTCCTCATTCATCGGCCCGATGCTGATCTCTTCCGCGCAGTGCTGGCACAGCACGGTTTTCGGCCTGCCTGCAGTCGAGATGGCGGTTCAGTCCCGTCTGCCGAACATTACTTCGGCCTGGACAGCGACACGGGTCTTATGGTTCATGTCCATGCGTGCTTCAAAGTGATAACCGGAGAAAGTCTCGCCCAGAATTTCCACTTGCCTGTGGAAGACATGCTGCTTGAAAACACACGTCAGGACGGCGAAGTCCCCGTGCCAGGAAGGGCGGCGGAGCTTGTCGTATTCACGATCCGCACGATGCTTAAGCACACCAGCTTCGTCGAGTTGGCGCTGCTGGTCCGAGACTGGGGAAAGTTGAGACGTGAGATCTCAGTGCTGGTTGACACGGAATCGGTTGAGCGGGCCGTGAAGCTGGTGAAGCACTGGCTGCCGAACGTTGACCCGAAGCTCTTTGTTCAATGCGTGTCGGCGTTACAATCTCCCGCGCCATTAGCGAAGCGTTTGATACTCGCTCGGCGACTACGATCGTGTCTTGCTTTATATGCCCGACGTTCCAGAATTCGAGCCTCCGGGACCGGTTTTATGACGTTTACGAAGCTGGTGGTTCGGCGTCTGGTGGGTGGTCCGAGGGATCTGGTCTTATGTTCAGGCGGTGCGCTTGTGGCGTTCGTCGGACCTGAAGCTACCGGCAAATCGACGCTCATCAGTATAGTGAATCATTGGCTCGGCGCCCATTTTGCCGTCGAACGGATGCATGCAGGCAAACCACCCTCTACGGCTGCCACGCTGCTTCCCAACGCGCTCGTGCCGCTATTGCGGCTGGCGGCGCCGAAACAAAGGTCAAGCGAGCTGGAAGCACGACATGCGGTGAACGGCCTCAATCGTCCGGCGTCATGGGTGTATCCACTCACCTTTGCAGTTCGGTCGGTCCTCTTGGCCTATGACCGTCGTGCTCTGCTCTTGCGCGCGTTTGCGCGAGCGGCTAATGGAACCATTGTGTTGTGCGATCGGTATCCATATATCGCGCGCGGGGCTCCGGACGGCCCTCGGCTGATGCATTATCCCCTTCCCCGAGACCGCTACCCGGTTCGAAACATGTTGGCCGCACTCGAGCGCAGGCTCTACATGCAGATCCCGAGTCCTGATTTGGTCATCTCGCTAAGCACGCCGGTGGAGATTGCAATTGCCAGAAATCGAACTCGTGGGAAGTACGAGCCCGAGGATTACGTCCGAAGGCGGCATTCGGCCATGGCATCAATCCCAATCGACAATACGCTCATCTGCTCGATCAATACGAATCGAGAACTCAACGAAACCCTGAGCGATATTAAAAGGACGATTTGGGGCATCTTGTAGTCGCAGCCTGACGATTGCCGATCAGCAGATGTTCAGGGCCAGTGGCAACCTGAGGCCGAGGACGATAGCAATGCAAAGATTGAATACGGGGCCTCCAGCATTTACTCTCCCGAAGGACAGTGGCATTGCAGAATCGCCGCTAACTCGGACAGTGGAGGTAGATCACAGAGGGGCGCAATATCTCGGCGCGTCGTCGCCGGAGGACACTTCCCTGCATTCCATGGTGCCAGCCCGAAAGCTTCGATTGCTGCTGGTGATCACCCGCCTGACGGCTGGTGGCGATACAAATGTGTTGCTGGACATTGCCCGCCACTTTACAAATCACCCAATCATCGAAGCTGAGATAGCTGCGGGCCCGGTGCCCGAGAACGAGATCGACCTGACGCCCATCGCACACGAGAACCAGATACCAACATCAATCATCCCGACCCTGAGCAATCGTCCCGATCCTCGGCACATGATTAGGGCCGTCATGGATTTACGCAGACTGATGCGGCGCCGGCAATACGACATTGTGCATACGCACTCATCGGCTGCAGGGATAGTAGGTCGGATAGCCGCCAGGACAGTGCGTGTACCTATCATTGTTCACCACGTGCACGGATGGGGCTTGCAGGAAGGGATGTCACCCCCGATGCGTTGCGCATATCTCCGCCTTGAACGCCTCTGCGCCCGGTTTACCGACCGGCTGATCGCGGTCTCAAGGGCCACCGTTCAGAAGGGGCTGGCTTGTTGTATCGCTTCCCAGAACAAGTTTGCCCTTATATACAACGGTATCAATCTGAGTGAGTTCGGCCAGGAAGTGGACACTCTGAAGTTGCGTCTTGACCTGCGTTTGGACCACGACTGCAAACTGGTAGGCATGATTGGGCGGTTAGACAAGCAGAAGAATCCTCTCGACTTCATTCGCGCGGCGGCTCTCGTTGTGCGGCGCTGCCCGCAAGCCCGGTTCCTGATCGTTGGCGACGGTGCCTTACGAAGAGAGTGTGAGCGGCTGATTAATGAGTTCAACTTGCAGCAACGCTGTATTCTGCTGGGGTTCAGGAACGATGTGGCCCAAATTCTGCCGTTACTCGAAGTCGTTGCGTCGACGTCACTATGGGAGGGTCTGCCGGTTGCCTTCCAGGAGGCCATGTGCGCTGGAAGGCCGATCGTTGCCAATGACGTGGACGGCGTGAGTGAGGTAGTCCGCAACGGGGAAACCGGGTACCTTGTGGCTCCACACAGCCCGCAAGTGACCGCCGACAGGATTGTGCGCCTGCTGATGGACGATGAGCTGCGCATCCGGCTCGGCGCGCGCGCACGTCTGGATTCTAAGAGGTTTTCCACCGCGCAAATGCTGCAAGACATAGAGCTTCTGTACACGCAACTGATGGCTCCCAAATATCGGGAGGCATTGCACCTTGCTCGACCTTGCATGACGACAGCGACCACACGCCCGGCACAAAATTAGGTTGCCGTCGAACAACCAACACAGAGGCGTACATGGGACGTGACCTCACGAAACGATATGCGTCGTTATTCGAGACACATCGCCTTTCACGGCCTTTGTCATTTGTCCGGGATGTTTATGCGACCGGCAAGTGCAGAGAGCTATCATCATTTGTAGCTTGGGAGTTGCTGCACAGGTTGCGGTTGTTCCCAGTCCATGGTTATCTGGCATTCACCGATCACAAACCGCTGGCACTCCAAGCCGGAGACTCTGCCGAGTGGTGCAGGTCTAAAGAAAAGATCACCCAGCTCTTTGCGGGGCTCG
>JBJKQK010000076.1:0-9681 GCA_046705285.1 Terriglobia bacterium | reverse complement strand
CGCAAGGGCAACTCATTAAAGACCAGGCCGCTCTTGATAACGCCCGGCTCGACCTCACCCGATACAAGACACTCTTGACGCATAACGCGATTCCGGAGCAACAGCTTGCCACGCAGCAGGCCCTGGTGGAGCAGGACCAGGGAACGGTCGAAACCGATCAGGCGGCTGTTGCCAGCGCCAAGCTGAATATCACCTACTGCCACATCACTGCACCCATTTCCGGCCGGATCGGTTTGCGGCTGGTTGACCCCGGCAACTTCGTACAAGCCAGCGCCCAGACCGGGTTGCTGGTGATCACCCAAGTCGAGCCCATCAGCGTCATCTTTACGATTGCCGAGGACCAGGTTCCAACCGTGTTCGCAAAGCTCCGTAGCGGCCGCCGATTGCAGGTTGACGCCTACAGCCGCGACATGAAGACGAAGCTTGCAACCGGGTGGCTGACGACGCTCGATAACGAGATCGATCCCAGCACCGGCACGCTCAGATTGAGAGCAACGTTCAACAATGCCAACGGCTCCTTGTTTCCCAACCAGTTTGTCAACGCACGGTTGCTGGTGGAAGAGAAACGCGGCGTCACGCTTGTGCCCAGTGCGGTTGTCCAGCGCAATGCAACGGCAACCTATGTCTATCTTGTAAAGGCAAATTCAACCGTCACCGTGCGAACCGTAACCGTCGGCACCACGGAAGGCGACCAGACAGAAATCACTTCCGGCCTTTCCCCGGGTGATGTTGCGGTCATGACCGGCGTGGACAAGCTTCAGGAGGGGAGCAAAGTCAGTGCCCATCTTTATGATGAGACACCCTCCAGGGGAAATTAGATGAGTCCTTCGCGGACGTTTATTCAGCGGCCTATTGCAACATCGCTCATCATGCTGGGGATACTCCTGGCCGGCGCGGTTGCCTACCTGAAGCTGCCGGTTTCGGCCTTGCCAGAGGTGGATTATCCCACCATTCAGGTTGTGACTTTCTATCCCGGAGCCAGCCCCGACGTCATGGCTTCCTCTGTGACCGCACCTCTGGAGCGGCAGTTTGGCCAGGTTCCCGGGCTACAGCAGATGACCTCGACCAGTTCCGACGGCCTTTCCGTCATTACGCTGCAGTTCAATCTCAGCCTCAACATTGACGTCGCAGAGCAGGAAGTCCAGCAATCAATCAATGCCTCAGGCACGTATCTTCCACCGGACCTCCCCAGCCCGCCCATTTACAGCAAGGTCAACCCTGCTGACGCTCCGATCCTTACTCTGGCGCTCACTTCAAAAGAACTGCCGCTCACCAGGGTGGAAGACCTGGCGGATACGCGGCTTGCTCCAAAGATCTCCCAGTTGCCGGGCGTCGGGCTGGTCAGCATCGGGGGCGGGGAAAAGCCTGCGGTGCGTATCCAGGTAAACCCGACCACTCTGGCCTCTTACGGCCTCAACCTTGAAGATGTGCGCAATGTCATCGTTGCGGCAAACGTCAATCAGGCCAAAGGCAGCTTCGATGGTCCGCACCAGGCCTACCAGATCGGCGCCAACGACCAGTTACTTTCAAGCGCCGACTACGCTCGTCTCGTTGTCGCCTACCGCAACGGGGCCCCGGTCAAGCTGAGCGACGTGGCGGCCATCGCCGATGAAGCCGAGAATCTTGATCAGGCAGCCTGGATGAACGACACCCCTGCGGTCATCGTCAACATCCAGCGCCAGCCGGGGGCCAACATCATTTCGGTCGTCGATCACATCAAGCAGCTTCTTCCTCAACTGACCGCGACGCTACCCTCTTCAGTCCACGTCCGTATCCTGACCGACCGCACGAACACGATCCGCGCCTCGGTCAAAGATGTGCAGTTCGAGCTGTTGCTCACCATCGCGCTGGTGGTAATGGTCATCTTCCTGTTCCTGCGTAACGTCTCGGCGACCATCATTCCCAGCGTAGCCGTCCCTCTGTCCCTGGTCGGAACGTTCGGTGTGATGTACCTGCTCGGCTACAGTCTGAACAACCTGACTTTGATGGCGCTCACCATATCGACGGGCTTTGTCGTTGATGACGCCATCGTCATGATCGAAAACATCGCCCGCTACATTGAACAGGGCGACTCTCCATTGCAGGCGGCGCTGAAGGGGTCCGAGCAGATCGGCTTTACGATCATCTCCCTGACTTTTTCGCTGATTGCCGTCCTGATCCCGCTGCTGTTCATGGGGGACATCGTTGGCCGGCTCTTCCGTGAATTTGCTGTGACGTTGAGCGTGACCATCCTGGTCTCGGCCATTGTCTCCCTGACTCTGACCCCCGTAATGTGTTCAAAGCTCCTGAAACATCGGCCGGAACAAGAACAGAGCCACGTCTATCGCCTAACCGAGCGCGGCTGGAACGCCGTGATCAGCCTTTATGACCGGACGCTCCAGTGGGTGCTCCGGCACCAGACGGAGACCCTGCTGGTGGCGCTGGGAACGGTGGTCCTGACGGGCGTGCTCTTTTACATCGTCCCCAAGGGCTTCTTCCCGATTCAGGATACGGGCGTCATTCAGGGTGTCTCTCAGGCCGAGCAGGACGTCTCTTTTCAGGAGATGTCTCATGAGCAGCAGGCGCTGGCAAAAGTTATCCTGAAGGACCCTGCCGTCGAAAGCCTCTCCTCTTTCATCGGTGTTGACGGAACGAACACCACGATGAATACGGGACGGATCCTGATCAACCTGAAACCGTTGGACGAGCGAAAAATCAGCGCCAGCCAGGTGATTCGCCGCCTGCAGCCGCAACTGGCCGCGGTTCCCGGAATCACGCTCTACATGCAGCCGGTGCAGGACCTGACGGTGGATGACCGCGTGAGCCGGACGCAATTCCAGTACACGCTTGAAGACCCCAATACCGACGAACTGAATACCTATGCATCCAAAATGCTCGCCGGAATGCAGAAGTTGCCGGAGCTCCGTGACGTTGCCAGTGACCAGCAGAATGGGGGACTGCGGGCCGAAGTTGTTTTTGACCGTGAGACAGCCTACCGGCTGGGCATCTCTCCCACGCAGATCGACCAGACGCTCTACGACGCCTTTGGTCAGCGGCAGGTGTCAACCATATTCACGCAGTTGAACCAATACCATGTGGTGCTGGAAGTCAAACCGGGGTTTCAAAACAATCCCACGGATTTCCGTGACCTTTACATCCGAACGGGCGCAGCGGCCTCGTCCGGTTCCACCGGCGTGGTTTCCGGCGGGTCTGCGGCGGCGCAGCTGTTCGGCCCTTCAAGTTCACTCGCAGCAGCCAATGCCAGCCTCGCTTCCACCACTTCCACCAGCAGTTCGAGCGCGACGGCTTCGGATAACGCTTTTGACGCGCCCATTGCCTCTTCCGCAGCGTTTCCAAATGGTGGACAGGTTCCTCTTGCCGCTTTCACGCACATCAAGGAGACAACCGCCCCGCTCACGATCAATCACCAGGGACAATTCCCCGTGGTGACGCTTTCGTTTAATCTTGCTCCCAATGTTTCACTCGGTGAAGCAGTACAAGCTGTGAATAATTTGAAGGAGAAGATCGGTCTTCCAGCAAGTATTCAGGCAGCGTTCCAAGGAACGGCTCAAGCTTTCCAGAACTCCCTAGCCAATGAGTGGATCCTGATACTGGCAGCTATCATTACGGTCTACATCGTGCTCGGGGTCCTGTACGAAAGTTACATCCATCCCATCACGATTCTGTCCACGCTGCCCTCCGCCGGGGTCGGCGCGCTGCTTGCGCTTTTGCTCTTCCGCACCGATTTCAGCGTGATTGCACTGATTGGCCTGATCCTGCTAATCGGCATTGTCAAAAAGAACGGGATCATGATGATCGATTTTGCTCTGGAAGCAGAGCGCAAGGAAGGCATGACGCCCGTGAACGCGATTTACCAGGCGTGCCTGCTGCGCTTCCGGCCAATCATGATGACCACCATGGCCGCGCTGCTCGCTGGGATCCCCCTTGCCTTTGGAACCGGCACCGGCTCGGAACTGCGCCGGCCTTTGGGAATTACCATGGTGGGAGGCCTGGTCCTCAGCCAACTGCTGACGCTCTACACAACCCCGGTCATTTACCTGTGGTTCGACCGTCTGGCCCGGCGTTTGTCCTGGCATCGTGAGAGCAGTCCGGGCGCGGACCTTGTTCCGGCGGAGTAGGCCATGAATATCTCAGAACCCTTCATTCGCCGGCCCATTGCTACGACGCTCCTGACGGTAGCCGTCGCCCTGGCAGGCGCCGTCGCCTTCCGCCTGCTGCCTGTGGCGCCGCTGCCGCAGGTGGATTTTCCCACGATTTCAGTTGGGGCATCGCTGCCGGGTGCAAGTCCAGAAACGATGGCTTCTTCTGTCGCCACGCCCCTGGAGCGACAGTTCGGCCGCATCGCGGGCGTCACCGAGATGACCTCTTCCAGCACACTCGGAATGACGAGCGTGACGCTGCAATTTGATTTGAATCGCAACATCGATGCTGCGGCGCGCGATGTGCAGGCAGCGATCAACGCCGCCCGCGGCTACCTGCCGTCGAATCTGCCCAACAACCCAACCTACCGAAAAGTGAACCCGGCCGATGCACCAATCCTGATCATGGCGCTGACATCGAAGACGCTCTCCAAAGGCCAAATGTATGACGCTGCGTCGTCGATCATGGCTCAAAAGCTCTCGCAGGTGAAAGGCGTGGGTCAGGTTGTCGTAGGGGGAAGCTCTCTGCCTGCAGTTCGCGTTGACCTGGACCTTCCAGCCCTGAACAAGTACGGTATCGGACTTGAGCAGGTTCGGGGTGTCCTGGCCGGAGCCAATGCGCATACCCCCAAGGGATATTTGTCGAGTGATCACCGCAGTTGGGAAGTTGGCGCGAACGATCAGATTTTCAAGGCCGTCGATTATCAGCCCTTGATCGTTTCCTATCACAATGGGTCCGCCGTGCGCATTTCCGACATCGGCCACGTGGAAGATTCCGTCGAGGATGTCCGCGCCGCCGGCTATGCGAACGGTGACCCTTCAATTCTGATCATTATTTTCCGCCAGCCAGGCGCGAACATTATTGACACGGTGGACCGCATTCGCGCGGAGGTTCCGCACCTGCAGGCGGAGATCCCACAGTCCATCCACTTGCGCATCGTTATGGACCAGACCCAGACCATCCGGGCTTCGGTTCATGACGTTGAGCGGACCCTGGTCATTGCGGTGTTGCTGGTGATTCTGGTGGTCTTCGTTTTCCTGCGCGATCCGCGATCAACGCTCATCCCCAGCGTGGCTGTGCCGGTATCTTTGATCGGGACCTTTGGCGTGATGTATCTGCTGGGATACAGCCTGGATAACCTCTCGCTGATGGCGCTGACCATCTCGACCGGTTTCGTTGTGGATGACGCAATTGTGGTGATGGAGAATATCACCCGCTACATGGAGAAAGGGATGCCTCCTTTCCAGGCGGCGCTCAAAGGCGCTCGGGAGATCGGCTTTACGGTCATCACGATGAGTAGTTCCCTGGTGGCTGTATTTATTCCCCTGCTGCTGATGGGCGGAATCGTCGGTCGCCTGTTCCGCGAGTTCGCCGTCAGCCTTTCCATTGCCATTGTGGTTTCTCTCGTGGTGTCACTGACAACCACCCCTTCGATGTGTGCGCATCTTTTGAAACCGCGGAAGTTGCATGGATGGTTCTACCGCCAGAGCGAGCGGGCTTTTAATGGGGTCGTAGCGCTGTACGGGAAAACCCTGTCCCGAGTGCTGCGTCATTCTGCCGTAACCATGGCGGTGCTCCTGGCTACGATTGCTCTCAATGTTTATTTGTATATCCGCGTGCCGAAGGGCTTTTTCCCGCAGCAGGACAATGGCCGGATGATGGGCGCCATTCAGGCTGATCAGGATTCCTCTTTTCAGTCGATGAACCAAATCCTGTTGAAAATGATCAAGATTGTCAAAACCGATCCTGCCGTTGACTCGGTCGTGGGCTTCACGGGTGGTTGGGCCGGATCGAACAGCGCGCGGATGTTTATTTCCTTGAAGCCCATGGACGAAAGGCGCATCAGCGCGGACCGGGTCATTGCGCGGCTCAGGCCCAAGCTTGCCAAAGTGCCGGGGGCCACCCTTTACATGCAGGCGGCGCAGGACGTGCGGGTCGGTGGCCGAATGAGCAATGCCCAGTATCAATTCACCATGCGGGGTGACAACCTGCAGGACCTCACGGCCTTTGCCCCTCGGATGCTTGAGCAGTTGCGGAAGATTCCTATCATTGCGGACGTCAGCAGCGACCAGCAGAACCACGGACTCGAAACTATGGTGCAATATGATCGAACCACCGCTGCGCGCTTTGGCATTTCGCCCCAGTTGATTGACAACACGCTCTACGACGCATTCGGCCAGCGCCAAGTCGCAACTATGTACACACCCCTCAACCAGTACCACGTGGTGATGGAGGCTGCTCCCGAGTACTGGCAGAATCCCGAGTCGCTCAACCAGATCTACGTTCGGACACCGACCGGCGTACAGGTTCCGCTCAGCGCATTCGCGCATTTCGCGCCGCAAACAGCGCCCCTGGCGGTCAGCCATCAGGGACTATTCCCGGCCGTGACCATATCTTTCAACCTGCGCCCCGGGGTGGCATTGGGCGAAGCGGTAGATGCCATCAATACCGCAGCACTCAAGGTCGGCCTTCCCTCTACCATCCATACGGGCTTTGCGGGCACAGCGCAGGCTTACCAGCAATCGCTCGGCAGTGAACCTCTCCTCATCGCAGCGGCGTTGATGACGGTTTATCTGGTTCTCGGCATTCTTTATGAGAGTTATATCCATCCTGTGACGATTCTTTCGACTCTCCCGTCAGCCGGCCTGGGGGCGTTGCTGGCCCTCATGCTCACCCGAACCGATCTGACCGTCATCGCCATCATTGGAATCATTCTGTTGATCGGGATCGTCAAGAAAAACGCCATCCTGATGATCGACTTTGCGCTTGCCGCAGAACGGAACGAAGGCAAGAACTCACGGGACTCGATTTACGAAGCGTGTCTGCTTCGTTTTCGTCCGATCATGATGACGACCATGGCGGCGATCCTGGGAGCTACGCCGCTGGCTCTGGGCACTGGGACCGGATCGGAGTTCCGCCGACCGCTGGGCATCGCTATCATTGGCGGCCTGATTGTCAGCCAGTTGCTGACGCTTTACACCACCCCGGTGGTCTACCTCTACTTCGATCGGCTCCAGCACTGGTGGAACCGGGTCCGAGGCCGGGAGCCGGGCGAGGTCGCACCAATCCCTTCGGGGATTTGAGGCGCCGGGAAGGGTAGCCATGGAGTTGATCGAAAAGTCCTCTATGAAATGTATGAGCCCGAGCAACGGACTATCGCTTTGCAGGCGAAGCTTTGTCTTGCTTTCCCTTGCGACCCTGCTGCTCACAACAGCAGGCTGCATGGTGGGCCCCAAATATCAGCGCCCCAGCGTTCCCGTTCCGCCTGCCTACAAAGAGCAAACCCCTCCCAAAGCCACACAAGGGACCCAGTGGAAACCTGCTCAACCTGATGACGGGGCGATTCGAGGAAAGTGGTGGGAAATCTTTAATGATCCGCAGTTGAATGCCCTTGAGGAGCAGGTCAACATTTCGAACCAGAACGTGCTCACGGCAGAAGCTCAATTCCGTGCAGCCCGGGATTCCGTGCGGATCGCCCGATCCAGCCTTTTCCCCACGGCAACTACAGCGCCTTCATACAACAACTCTCGAACTTCTTCGACCTTGTTCAACGTGGCGGCCGGTAACCTGACCTCCGGTGTGCGCAATACCTACGATCTGCCTGTGGACGTTTCCTATCAGGCAGACATTTGGGGAAGCATTCGGCGCAGTGTTCGAGGGAGCGCCGAGGCTGCGCAAGCGACGGCGGCTCAACTGGAAAATGTCCGGCTCACTTTTCAGGCTGCGCTGGCCCAGGACTATTTTGAGCTGCACGGCGTCGACGGGGAAGAGTCTTTGCTGGAGCGTACGGTGAAGTCTTACCAGGAGTATCTCCAGTTAACCAAAGACCGCATGGCGAGTGGCGTTGCTTCCGGAGCAGACGTCGCGCAGGCTGAAACTCAATTGAAGACGGCGCAGGCGCAACTGATTGACCTGGGGGTGGCGCGCGCCCAGTTTGAGCACGCCATTGCAATCCTGGTAGGAAAGCCTCCGGCAGAAGTGACGATTCCTACAGAGTCCATCAAATCGCTGCCCCCTCATATCCCCGCGGGCGTTCCCTCTGACCTCCTTGAGCGCCGTCCTGACATCGCTGCGGCAGAGCGACAGATGGCGGCCGCCAATGAGCAGATTGGCATCGCGAAGGCAGCGTATTACCCCGCATTGCTTCTTACAGGCTCGGCTGGATTGCAGAGCGGGAGCATTGCCGATTGGTTTACCTGGCCGAGCCGGGTCTGGTCCGTCGGCCCGGAGGTGGCCGAAACAGTCTTTGACGCTGGCCGGCGCCGTGCTCAATCAGATTTTGCGCGTGCGGGATTCGATTCCTCGGTAGCCAGCTACCGCCAGACCGTGCTGACAGCCTTCCAGCAGGTCGAAGATAATCTGGCCGCACTCAAGGTCCTGGCCAACGAAGCGCAGGCAGAGGACGAAGCGGTCAAAGCGGCCCAGCAGTCCCTGGACGTTTCAACCTACCAGTACAAGGCAGGCGTGGCCAGTTACCTCCAAGTCATCACAGCCCAGACATTCGTTCTTCAGGACCAGCTCACATCTGTCAATATCCATACCCGCCGCATGGCGGCCAGCGTTTTGCTGGTCGAGGCCTTGGGCGGTGGCTGGAACGCTTCGGCCCTTCCGACAAGAAGAGAACTGATGGGCCGAAAATAAGCAATCACTTTCGGTTAACTTCAGTGTATAGCCTCGGGGCGAGGTCCTCTGCCCCAAATAGCAGTCTGGTTATTCGTCAACGTACTTCGGGCAATTTAATCTGAAGTTCATTGTAGTCTCACGCAGAAGACCCCCGGCAAAGGGAAGCGTACGTTTCTAGAGTTGCTCCGTCAAACTCTTCTCTGCGGGCTTTTTCACGTGTTGGGCGAGAATTTCAGTCACTGGAGCACAAATGGTCGCCCAAGGAAGCAGCGTTAAAAAAGAGGTATTGCGACCACAGATTCCAGAGTTCGAGAAGTTGGATATTTATGGGCGTTGCCTTGCCGAGAAGAGCTTGCGTGCCGCGTTAGCGAAAAAGAACAGCTTGTTGTGGACGATGGGCTCGCCGAGGTCGCCGCCAAAATCATTAAGCCGCAGAGGCGCCTTCGGGTTGGTCAAAGTGTTCTGGAAAAAATCCCTGGCATCCAGAGCGTCATTGCGAAGTTATTCATACAGCTCGCCGTGGTAGACGTTGGTTCTTCTTTTCGTGATGATGTTCATCTGCAGACCTAACGGATGACCAACTTTAGCGCTATAGCCGCCATTCTCGAAATCGATCTCATGGATGCTGGACAAACTCGCCCGAGTGATGTGCGCCTGTTCTTGACCTTCTGTGTCCAGGTAGCCATTGATATCACCGCGCGTGGCATTCTGGCCATCCACGGTCACATTCAGCCCTGTGAAAACGTTCTCCTGGCCGTTGACGCTCCCTTGAAAGGTACTCGTTGATCCAAGCGAACCGGGCGCGATCTCGAGGAAATCGCTCACGGATCTGCCGTTGATGGGAAGGTTAGTGATCTGGCTGGAATTCAGGCTGGCCCCCGCGGTACTGTTGCTGGTATTGACCGCAGTGGGCGTTCC
>JBJKQK010000075.1:0-35411 GCA_046705285.1 Terriglobia bacterium | reverse complement strand
AACCGCAATTTCAACTACGGCCCGGCGAATAGCAATATCCCCAACGTCTTCAAGTTTTCGGGCACCTATGCGCTTCCTCATTTCAATATGAACGGCGCGGCCAGCAAGTTCCTGAACGGATGGCAGGTGGCTCCTATCGTGACGTGGAGGAACGGGTACCCATACTCTGTGATGAGCGGAACAGACAACGGCTTTACAGGGGATTACACCAGCCGGGCGAATTTCCTCGGCACGAACCTCCATCAGGCAATCCTCAATCCTAACCGTCCGACCGGCCAGCTTGTTCAGGAGTACTTCAACACTTCGCTGTTCGGACCCAATCTTCCCTACGGAACCTGTGGCACCAGCGGAAAGAACAATTTGCCGGGGCCCGGGCTGTTCGATGCGGACCTTGCCATCTTTAAGAACACCCAAATCGGTGAGCGTTACACGGTGCAGTTCCGCGCCGAGCTCTACAACGCTTTCAATAATGTCAATTTTGGATATCCTGATTTGTTCCTGGGCGATTCCACGTTTGGCCAGCTCCTTTACACGTCAGACGGGCCGCGAATCATGCAGTTTGCTTTGAAGCTGGATTTCTAGTAAGGGCTGCATGATGGGTCCGGGAGACGCTCGCCGTATGGCCACCTGATTCGATAGAACCCGGTGGCCATGCCTTCCGGTTCGTTCGTTCCTGCAGCAGCGAGATATGTTTTTCCATGAAGACGATGTATGCATTTATTGCTGCTCTGGTCCTATCTGCAACCTTATCCGCTTCAGCCCAGGCAGCGCCCGTCCTTCATAACCAACAACTGCCGGTCGGGGTCAGCGTGCGTGATGGGGCTTATGAAATCCTGCCGCAACGGCTTCAAAGTCCGGTGCTGATTTCTGATGCCGGCGCGGAAGTAAACCGCCAGAAGTAAATCACACTTTCACAAGGGCTGCAGACTACAATGTCAAATTGACCGTGGACGGTGTGGACGGGGTTGCGGCTGAGAGGCGTTCTGTGGTTGCGGTTCGGAGAACGTTGAAGACAGCCTTCACACTTCTCAAGAACCGCCGCGTTGGACACGGTACCAAGCAGTCTGGAGCTACGTGGGGCAGGGAATAGTGGAGCGGTATTCCCCTGCCCAAAGCAGAATTCTTAGCAGTCAATGACACAGGGGGCTTAGAATGTCGCGGAGCGAGAGCGCTGATGCGTGAGCCTGCGGCAACGGCGGAGGTTAGTCAATCGAGAGTTCCCATTCACAGGCGCAGGTGGTGACACTGGATGAGTACACAGGAAAACAACGCTGAAAAGCCCATAGAAGCCGAAGCGCAAACGCCTCATCTGCGGCGAAGGCTTGGGATTCTGAATTCGACTTCGATCAACATGTCGAACATGATCGGCATTGGTCCCTTTATTACCGTGCCGATCATTCTGACCACGATGGGAGGCCCGCAGGCGTTGCTCGCCTGGTTTGTTGGCGCAGTTCTGGCCATCGCGGACGGTCTGGTGATTTCAGAACTCGGAGCCGCGTTGCCGGGTTCGGGAGGTACGTACACTTTCCTGCGCGACAGCTACAATCGTGAAACCTGGGGCAAGCTGATGGCTTGGTTGTTTGCATGGGAATTTCTCTTTTTCGGGCCGCTCGAAATTGCCTCTGGAACCATTGGCATGACCGACTACCTGAGCTACTTGTGGAAAGGCCTGGGGCGGCATCCGTGGGAAATGAAAATGGTTGCGGCGACCATCGCAGTTATTGTGATGATAACGCTCTACCGCAAGATTCGCGACGTGGCCCGGCTTATGCTGATCCTATGGATCACGGTACTCATCACCACGGGATGGGTAATTGTTACCGGCCTCGCCCATATGAATCTTCACATGGCGTTCAGTTTTCCTGCGGGGGCCTTTCATCTGAGCTGGGCTTTTCTGATTGGTCTGGGCAACGGAACGATTGTAGTTATTTACAACTACCTCGGTTACTACCAGGTTTGCTATCTGGGCGACGAGGTCAAGCGTCCCGAGCGAACCATCCCTTATGCTGTTATCGTCTCAATTCTGGCGGTAAGCGTCATCGATTTCCTTCTCTCTTTCAGCTTTGTTTCAGTCGTGCCGTGGCGCGAAATGATCAAGCCGGGTTCGCCGGCAAACCTTGCCGTGGCTTCGGTCTTTATGCAAAGGATCTATGGCCACTGGGCGGCGATTCTGCTGACTGTCTTAATCCTGTTTACGGCATTTGCCTCTGTCTTCGCTTTGATGCTGGGTTACTCGAGGATTCCTTACGCGGCAGCGCGCGACGGGCTATTCTTCGGCTGGTTCGGATCCCTTCATCCGAAAGGCGAATTCCCCAACCGCTCTTTGGTGCTGGTTGGAGTGCTGGCGGCAGTGGCCAGCATGTTCAAGCTCGGCGATATCATCACAGGGTTGATGGTAGCCCGCATCCTGGTTCAGTTCGTTGGCCATACGGTCGGCCTGTTTGTTCTGAGGAAGACTCAGCCGGAAGTCAAACTGCCTTTTAAAATGTGGTTCTACCCGGCTCCGGCCATTCTGGCCCTTATCGGCTGGCTGTATATTTTTGGAAGCTCAGCCCTGCAGCCGGGGGGGTGGAAGTTTATGATCTATGCATTCACCACCATCTGCGTTGGTATCGGTGGCTACTTTATCCTCGCTTACAAAAAGCGCATGTGGCCCATGGAGGAATAGAGACAACGCCGTGATCCTGCCGGGCGAGTCGTCATCGGCTCCTCTCGGAATAAAGACTCTCGTGGCGTGATGGGTTATGAACGCCACCTTCAGCCTGGTCCGGAGAAAGAACACACGGTCAGGCAAGTCGTTGAGGGGAGGGTGGCCTCAAAGAACCCCTATCAAGCAGATGGGTATTCCCGTGAGCAGGCCCTTTCCTTATCACTTACTTGACCCTTGCCACCCCTTGCGGATCCCCAGGAGCGGAGTGCGATGCCTTTAGCAATAGAACCCAATCGCCAGCCCCTCCGCTGTTTTTCCCGGGCGGTGTAAACTGCCGCGTTCCCGTGTTGGCAAACGGCCCTCCGGGAATTGTGGTGTATGTTCCGTCCGTGGGGTCAAACCAGCGGGCGGATGCGGGCGCCTTCAGGCTTGCCATGTTGACCGTAATCGTTCGAACCGTGGGTATGTAAGCCAATACATAAGAGCCATCTGGCGTTTTGGCGGCAGTGCAATAATCGCTTTCACTCGTGCGTGTTTTGAGATTCCCATAAGCCCCCAAACCGGCAGTAACAACCTTGTGGTCCTGATCCGGAACTAAATTCCACCACGGTAGTGAGGAAAAAAACTCGTGCCATATCATTACTTGCTCTACGCCGATGGTGTCAAGGTTGAACTTCCATCCAGGCATAAACGTCCAGGTAAATGCATTGCCATAAATCTGTCCTTTGCCGCCGCTTAGCATAGCCCAATACTCTTGCCGCCTCAGCACCAACGGCGTCCCATAATCATTGCCCACCCTTTCCAGATCATAATGAGCTTCAAGCAGGTAGGTCGGAATAACAGGCTTTTGATCGTAACTATGCAACATCTGAATATAGGTTGGCCCATATACATAAGTGCCGTTCAGAGAGAGAATCGACACCCACGTCCGATCGTCGAGAGATGAGCCCCAGGGGGGAAGCAGTTCCAGGGTTTGGAGCGCTTTAGGATCAGCGGACTTGATGCCCTCGGCTACGGCTCGGACCGCAGCGTCATCGGTGGGATTCTGCCACCTTCCGAAATCATTCCCATTTAGCCAGACGATGTTGGGAAACCGCTTATAACGGTTGCCAAGATACTCGCCGTAAGCGCGATCTGCAGTTGGGCCATTGTTGCGGAGCGTCGTGAGCCACTGCCCCGTCTCGATGGGATCAAGGAAAACCACCATGCCATGATCTCTTGCCAGGGTCAGCATCTGATCCAGACGGGCGAAGTATGCACCGTTTGGCTTGGTTAAATCATAATGGGCGGTATCCCTGATGCCGGAGATGTAGCCGGTAAACGGGCGGATTCCGTCATAGGTGCTGCCATCAGGCCGGCAATAAGGAAAATAAGGGCTGGCGCAAAGCGCGTTCATCCACATCGTGTTGAATCCGTGAGCCTCACGATCATCAAAATATCTCGCAGCGTCCTTCACGGAGATCATCGTGGGCATGGATTGTGGGGTGTCGCCGACAATCAAGAAGGGAATATTGTTCTGGTCGACCAAGTAGCGGCCATTAGCACTGACTTTGAGTGGATAGGCAGGGAAACGTGGGTCAGATGCTTTGGCCGGCACTGCCCCTATCTGGGCTTCAGTACTCGCAAATGCTAGCAGCGCGAAGAAGACAAGCAGTCCTAGCTTCAGATAACTCCGGAGCATGATAGCTTTCATTTGAATGTTCATCCTTTCGTTGGCTGTTCCCCCAAGCTGGTCAAGTTCTCTTTCCCCACTGTGCGATCCATCCTGAACTGCAGGCCGTCAACGGAAAACCTCACGCCAGGCTGATGGCGCATCGATCAAACACATTGCGTGATGGGGCGCCCGTGACCGACGCCCGCCTCGTCTTCCCTTACCGCTCGATGCCTGCCCGGACCTATGGGGCTGAAGACGAAGCCTCCAACAACAGAACCCAGTCGCTGGCCCCGGAGCTGTTTTTCGCAGGAGGTGTAAACTGACGGGCCCCGGTGTTGGCAAATGGTCCGCCAGGGATTGTCTTGTATTTTCCGTTCGTCGGGTCAAACCAGCGGGCAGCGGCGGGCGCCTTCAAGGCCGCCATGTTGACCGTAATGGTTCGCGCGGTTGGCATATAAGCGACAACATAAGAGCCGTCCGGTGTGCTGGCTGCCGCACAATGAGTGCTTTGGCTGACGCGCGTTTGCCAGGTCCCGTAGTTTCCCAGCCCGGCAGTAACAACCTTGTGACCCTGGTCGGGAACCAGTTTCCACCATGGCAATGAGGTGAAAAAGTTCTTCCAGATGGTAAGCTGAGTTACCCCAACGGTATCAATATGGGACTGCCAGCCGGGGGCAAAGCTCCACGTGTAGTGGTTACCATAAAACTGCCCAGTCCCTCCGCTCAACATCGTCCAATATTCTTCACGCCGCAGCACCGCGGGCGTGCCATAGTCCGGTATCCTACCCACATTCTCTAAATCATAGTGCGCCTCGAGCAGGAACGTTGGGAGGACTGGCCTTTGATTGTAGCTATGCAACATCTTAATATAGGTCGGCCCATATACATACGTGCCGTCGAGGGAGAGAATCGGCACCCACGTCCGATCATCGAGCGATGAGCACCAGGGGGGAAGCAGTTCCAGGGTTTGAAGCGCCTTTGGATCAGCGGACTTGATGCCCTCGGCTACCGCTCGGACCACAGCGTCATTGCTGGGGTTTTGCCAGCTTCCAAAATCATTGCCGTTCATCCACGCGACGTTCGGAAAACGCCTATAACGGCGGCCAAGATACTGGCCATAGGCGTAATCGGCTTTGACGCCATTGTTGCGCAGCGTCGGAAGCCACCCGACGGTCTCCATGGGATCAATGAAGACCAGAAGGCCATGCTTTGCGGCAAGCCTGACAATCTCATCGAGGCGGGCAAAGTAAACTTCATTGGGCTTGGAAAGATCGTAATGCTCGTAATCCTTGCCGCCGGGAAGGTAGCCAGTGAAAGGGCGAATACCGTCATAGGTGCTGCCGTCGGTGTCCCGGGGGTAGTCGCGGCCCGCACAAGCCACGTCGATCCACCCCAGCGTATTAAAGCCGTGCGCCTCCCGATTGGCAAAGTACCAGTTGGCCTGCGCCACGCTCAACCGCGACATTAAGCCCTGCGGAGTGTCGCCCACGATCAGGAACGGTTTATTGTTCTGGTCAACCAGATAACGCCGGTTGGAACTGAGTTTAAGTGGATACGCGGGGAAACCTGCGCCAGAAGCTTCGGGCAATGTCCGAGTGATTTGTGCATTCGCCGCCAAAGCACCACCTAGGGTAAGCACGATGAGCAGGGTGGATAATCTGAGGTTCGGATAATTTTTGCGGATCATATTTCTTGTTTTTGGTATCCCCCCTTGCCGATTTGGATTTCCGTTCCCAGAATACCCTTTCCAGTGTGAATACAAACACACCTAAGGATAGGTGAGACCGTTTAGAAGGGTGAGTCTCACTTGCAACTTAGCTGACTCACTGCGCCAAACCACTGGAATCGCGGCCTTGCCCGGGGGCGCAGCATCCTGTGTCGCTCACAAGAAGACGCCCCCAAGGTTATTCCGAAGCGTGATCGTGTTTCGCCCGTTCACGGCATCTGATTACCCCGCGTTGCAAGTGAGCGGAGCGCGAATCGCACCCGCTTACCAGGATAACCGTAAGGTTGCCTGGCCGATCCGATTGCTGATCTGTGAACTCAGGTTGGTAATCTCTCCAAATGTCGAATCGAGCGAATTCATATCCGGCGCTTGAAGCTGGGTCCGATTGAACGCATTGAACAGGTCAAACCGCAAAGTGGCCCTCAGCCGCTCCTTAATGGCGAAGTGCTTCATCAGGGCAAAATCTTCTATTCTCAGCGGCGGAGTCCGCAAGGCTCCATACGAGCGCACGGAATTGCCAATCTGCCACGGCCCCGTGTTGACGAAGCAGTTCGTCGTGAATTGGGCGGGCGGGGCCTGTGTGCCCCCGAGCAAATACGGCTTCGACAAGTTGTAGCTGTATGTTTGCAGACTGCAACCGGGAGCAATGTTTGGCCGGTCAAAGCCATTCACCAGCAGCGGATTGTAGCCGTTGTAAGCTCCCATTGGGAAGCCGCCCGCATAGCTCATGATGCCGCTGGTCTGCCAGCCTCCCAATAGTCGCGGTAGCAGGCCCCCCGAACTCAGAAATTTTTCGCCGCGGCCGATGGGCAGCATGTAGGTCCACACAAAATTGGTCACGTAAAACTGGTCGAAAGAGGAAGGGCTATATTCCGGCCCAGGGTTCCATGCGTTCAAGCCATTGGGCGCAAAGGGTTCAGACCCAGTCATGGAATTTGCCCAGTCACTTGATATTGTAAGGTCAGCCAAGAAGCTAAGGTTATTGGAAAAGCGCTTCTCTCCCTGCACTTGAAGTGCGTTGTACATGGATTTTCCATCCATCTCATATACTGGGAAGTAGCCGCCGAACTGAGGATAAGGCTCCAGGGCCTGCTCTACTGTAGCTGAGCCGCCGAACTGCTGGACAAAGTTCGGGTAAGGAATATTAATGCCCGCCGCCTGGGCAGCCGGGGAATTCACCGGTTCGCTCAAAAGGCTTCCATATTTCAGGACGTCGGGGTTGGGCTGGTCGGGCAAATCCAGGCTGCTCGTCAGGTGAACTACGTGGTTGCCGACATAGGACGCCGTCAAGAACATCTTCCAGGGGAGTTCCCTCTGGATGCCGATATTCCACGCTAAAATGTAAGGCGCCACGCCAACCTTGGTGGCTGGAAATGCGAATATAGTGCCGTCATTTCCGATCGATGGGTTGATCGCCGTTGGTGTCGGCAGAGGCATTGGGGTGGTATCCCAACTCCCGTAAGCTGGTCTATTGCTCCCATTGGAAGGTCGGTTATATTCGCCCTGCAGAAGGGATCCCATAAAAGAGGCGCTCTGGGCCGTCCCATATTCATAGGCACCGCCATCCAGAGTGGATATGAAGAACCCGGATCGGATCACTGTCTTGGGATTCAACATATAGGCCAATCCCACTCGCGGTTGAACGTACGGCCAGTGAATGTCAGCGCGGGTGATTCCGGCACAATAGGTGCAATTGCCGAACTTGGTGGCCGCTCCTTTAATGTTGCCGGCACCCGGATCGCGTTCCGCGGGGTTCATAAAGACGATGTTGTTATGCACCTCAGTAAATGGAACCATGACGTCATACCGGAGGCCAAGATCGACTGTCAGCCTCTTGCTGACTTTCATGTCGTCCTGGATGTACGCATCAAACTCTTTACTTCTCAGGTACATTTTATTGGCCATGATGCGCCCGCCCGAATCGACCTGGCCTAAAAGGAAACTGGCAAACGAGCTGCCGTCACTGCCGAAATTGGGATCGTTGGAATTCGGGGTGGAGGTGGTTCGCTGGCTGAAGTTGAACGTGCCCGCGCAAAACTGGCATGGGAGAATGTCCTGATAGGTGCGGTAGAAACTGCCACCGATGTTGAAGGTATTTCGTCCATGGACCCACATCCAGTTGTTGGTTAATACGATGCCCAAACGGCGAGTGTTTATTTCGGTCATGCCGCCTTCGCCCACACCTTGCACGTAGGCGCCCCCGGACACTCCCAAATTCGTCGGCGCATTTTGGCCGTCGAATGTTATCAGTGGGAACGTGGAGCTACCGACCACCCCAGAGAAGGTAGCGCCCGTGTTTGTATGGGTTTCGTTCGTGGTGTATCCAATCCAATCCGCACCGGCCGTCCAGACCAAGGTCGGGCTCATCGTCTTCACATAATTCACCAAGAAAGCATTCGTGAGATCGAGATTATTGACCCCGCTTGACAACGGGCTGTTGAGGGGGACGATCGGAGCCGACGTGAGGGAAGGCTCTGTCACCCTGTTTTGCCACTCACTGAAACTGATATTTTGAGATGAAGTCAGATTCTCGTTTAAAGTGTAGTCCCACACGTGCTGGCGGATCGGCACAGAATGAACGGCAGGCGATTCGTTTTCCAGATTACCGCCGTCTAATCCGGTCCGGTTCGGGTTCGGAATATCGGGCAAAATGGACGTTGCAAGGGAACTGAAATCCGATTGTGGAATGATATTGCCAGGGAAAGGCAGACCTGTCTGCGGATTATAGATCGGGATTAGCGCACCAGAGGAGTCCACGAAATGGCTGAAATCACCATTTCTCATGGCGGCAGTCGGAACGGTTCCAATCGCATTCTGTGCCAGATTCTGCCTGAACATGTCCAGACTAAAGTGAAAGAACGTACGATTCTTGCCGTTGTAGACCTTGGGGATAATCACGGGTCCGCCAACCGTAAAGCCGTAGTCATTCTGCTGGTCAACTGGAGGGATAGGTTTCCCGGCGGCGTTGAAGTTTGTCGGGAAGAAACCGACGGAATCAAAGGCCTGATTGCGCAGCATTTCGAAGGCATCTCCGTGGAACTGGTTAGTGCCGGTAGCCATGCTGTAAGTCACGGCGCCTTGTCCCAGTCCATACTGTGCGTTGAACGTCGAACTGTTCACTCGAAACTCGTCCACCGACTCATACGGCGGATTGATATACGTCTGGTTACCTGCGTAATCCACATACGCCACCGGAACGCCATTGAATAGGGTCTCATTTTCGAAATTGACCCCCCCGTTGATTTCGTGAGAGCCGGAACTCCCCTGCACGCCCGGCGCCAGATACATGAACGAATCGATCTGCCGGACCAGCCCGCTGATTTCAATCGGAGCAGTCTTCACCAACTCGGGTACGAGGGTGGTGCCGATCTCCGGCGACGTGGTTTCCAACGACAGTGCAGAGGCTTTGACCTGCACGGTCGTCGTCGTTGCCCCAACCGTCATCTTGAAGCTTGCTGTGGACACCCTGGCGATTTGGACGATTACGTTCGCCCTGGCAGTTTTGAATCCCCTGGACTCCACCACCACCGAATAGTTTCCGGGGTTCAGTCCGACAATTGTGAATGTGCCCGCCGAGGAGGTAACGGTCTCGGATTTAACTCCAGTCGCGGTATTGGTGACGGTTACGTGCGCGCCCGGAATGACCGCTCCGGTGGTGTCTGTGACGGTGCCGTTGATGCCGGTCACAGCCTGAGCATTCAGGCGAACGACTGAAAAAAGTGCAGCCATAAAAAATACGAGCACAGATAGAAATACAATGATTAACCTAGGCTGGAAATGCGCTCTACAATGGCCTGACTCTGATGTCATAATGTTACCCTCCTGTTTTCGCCTAAGCCGACGACCGCCAGATGAGGAGCCCCCTCACTTGACCGTTTTCTTTGCCACTCTTCCTTAATCTTTCAGAATCGGAACAGCCCCCTGAACCACCAGCCGCACCGCTGGGTGCTCATCTCATCAGAACATTCACGATTATAATTGCCCCCTCCGATCTGTCTATCGGGTTAGGACTAATTTTTCTGATAAAACTATGGACCGAAACTGAAGAGAAAAAGACCGTATGCCGGGTGGCTTCAAAGTACAAACAACGAAGCCTCCATCTCCCGAGAATCGTGACTGAGGAGAATGGATGAAGAGCAGAAATACCGTTCATCCTCGCGGAATGTGTGGAATAGATTTTGCTGAAAATCTTTGACACACACCCGGAGGCTGAAGGATCCTGCAAAGCCCGCCGCAGTTGATTCTGCCGATCAAGCTGGAAGGAAGTCCGAACTGGCCGACGAGCCTGAGCGGGCTGGTGGTGTTAGAAGAGATGGCACAGGCGCTGTAAGTTTGAGACAGAGTGGGTGGAGGTCTGGAAGAATCGACACGGCGGATTTGGACAAGGTGGTGAACCGCAAGATCCCGCATCCGCTGCAGTCAGCTTGGCAGTTCTAGTGCCGCGCCGAGGGCTTGGCACGGACCGCGAGTCAGCCGAAACGGTGACAGTACTCGCCAGCCACGACCAAGGAAAGCTACAATCCGCCAGCTGTGCCGTTCGAGTGGAAGGAAAAGGAAGTGCACTCTGTCCGCCCTCAACCATATTATGCTGACTGTCGAGACTAAGTACCAGGTACAGTGCGGTTGCCACTTCCCACCCGTCCTTTGGTCATACAATTGCCTCCAGTGGACTTCCGGATTGGATTTACGCCATGCGCCCGTGCCACCTGACCAATTGTGGTACCTGGTGCGAAGAGGGATTGCTACCCTATCAATCGTATTTTTCCAAGGTTTATTTGCACGATTCTTATAGCAGGACTACATTTGTCTGTAGCATCTTTGGGGTATTGGAGAGAGTCCTTGTGGGGGAGCTTATACAGTGGCTGGTAAGGCAAGGGGCGACGTGGAACTGGCACACATTATAGTAAACGGCTGCTGTCCCGGTATTGCCGGAATTCAAGGTAATGGGCATCGAAAGCCTGGAATCAAAAGCCCTGTATGCTGTAGACGGCGTGCTCGAAGTCCAGAATCCTGTTGTTTCCGTCGAAGTCGGGCAGAAAGTTGAGTTGTAAGTTCGCCTTAGCGATGCCACGGGGACCCTGCATGACAGAACGTAAGGAGGTCTCCATGGCCAGATTAAAGAAAATTTCCGCACTTAACGCTAGCTCGGGGAAACCCGATCACCTGTATGGCCAGCTGACAGTAGCGGTCCCGGCAAAGAGCCGTACTCCACGCTTGCCGAGAAGATTCTGCCAAGACCAATTCCCTCTTGTCGAGCCACAAATCAACGCGGAAGGCGTTCACGTGTGGCCTTTTGATCCCGCGTTTCCCATTGATGTGCCCTTCCTCACTGTGGATGGTCATAATGTTCGGATGAATCGCCACGACTACTTCGAGATCATTTATCTCTGCGATGGTATTTCTGCGTGCGATATTCAAGACCGCCGGTTACCGCTGCACGAGGGAGATCTCGCAGTGATCGGCAGCACCGTATATCATCGCATCGAGTGCATCCCCGACACTCATCTCACTCTGGCGGCGCTGTTCTTCGAGCCCGACCTAATCCGGTCCGATGGCTGCCATGATGCTACCGAATATCTCACGCCATTCCTGCGGCAAGACCCCCGGTTTCCGCACATCGTGCCAGCCAAGAGTGGGGTGCCGGTCCAGGCCTTTGACCTGATGTGCCGTATCCGCGCCGAACTACCTGCTACCACCACGGTAGCTCGGCTCTCTGTGAAGACCTACCTCAAAATGATTCTTGTCCTGCTGGTAAAACACTATGCTTCCTGCATCGGCACGGTGGACATCTTTAAGCACCAGCAGTCTGCCCTCGAACGCCTGTCCCCTCTATTCCAATATCTGGGAGAGAACCTTGGCGAGCCTATTCGGGTGGAGAAGGCTGCACGGACCTGCGGCATGAGTAAATCGCACTTTATGTGGTTCTTCAATCGTACGACAGGCCAGTCATTTATGGCCTACTTGAAGCGCTTTCGGATTGAAAGGGCTCAGCTTTTGCTGGGCACGACCGACCGCTCGATTTCTGAAATCAGCCAGGAGGTGGGTTTTTGCGACCAAAGCTACTTCGGCTACGTTTTCAAATCGTTGATCGGTATGACGCCAAACGCCTATCGCCAGCGATCCCGCATTTGGGCTCCCATGCCAACCGCGCAGGTTGATCACGCGTTGCCTGTCTTCACCTCCAGCAATCAGCTTTCTTCGAGTCCTTCGATGCCACATTTCGCTTGGCCATCATGGAGGAGTTCACAAGCCACTGCTCGAAAGTGCGAAAGTGACAGATGAATTTGAAAGATAAGATTGCAATTGTAGTTCGAGGTGGCGACAGTGTTGGAGGCTCCGCAGTCTTCCAGGCCCAAAGTGCTGCCCGATCGCGTGGTTCCAGGCCTGCTTGGCGATGATCGATTTGAGTGAATTGCGGAGGGGCAGTCGGTTTATAAACCACGTGGAAGAACCAAAGTTTCCAACATGATCCCACCCACACCGGTGCTGATCCAGTGGTATGGCGGGGGGCGAAAACAAACATGGCTCTCCATACATCTGCAGTGGTCCTAGGTCTCGATGTCGGAACCGGCGGGGTTCGCGTCGTCGCTGCCGTCCCCAACGGGACTGTCCTTGCCGAGGCGCAGACCGCCCTCTCCGATCGCCGGGATAGGCACTTAATTCATGAACAGGACCCAACCGAGTGGTGGAGTGGAGTGTGTTCCGCGCTGGGGCGTGTGATCGGAAGCTTGGACAAGGCGGCCTCCTTTGTGGATATCAAGGGTATTGCGGTAACGTCGACCTCGGGATCGCTTGTCCTGGCGGATTCGTCCGGTCAGCCCGTGCGCCCTGCTATGCTTTACGATGACGCGCGGGGAGCTACCATCGCGGAGGAAATCAACCGAAAATTACCGCCGGAGGTCCCTCGGCTGAACTCTTCTTATTCACTTGTCAAGGTGGCTTGGGTTCGTCTGGAAGAGCCGTCTGTCTGGAGGCGCGCCCGCCATGTTCTCCATCCCGCTGACTGGATCACGGGCAAGCTTACAGGTCAATTCGGGAGCTCCGACGACTCTAATGCGCTAAAACTCGGTTATGACGCAGAGGCTCGATGCTGGAACCGAGCAGTCTCAGTGATGGACATGCCGACAGAGATTTTTCCGAAAGTTGTGCAGCCGGGCCAGCCCATTGGTACCGTTTGCCGGCGGGCTAGTCACGAGACCGGTCTGAGGGCTGGAACCCCGGTCTTTGCCGGGGCGACGGACGGGATGACGGGACTCATCGCCTCGGGCGCCCGTGAACCCGGACAGGCGAACACGAATTTGGGCACGACGATTGTCTGGAAGGCGCTCTCTAGAAGCAGGTTAAAGGCTTCACCTGGGATTTATTGCCATCTTCATCCAAGCGGCTTGTGGGCGCCGGGAGCTGCCAGCAACAGTGGTCCTGGAAGTCTCCATTCGACAGCCCATGGGGGTGCGACCTCAGAATTGGACTGCATCGCGTCCAAACACCTCCCAACGAATCGAGTCTGCTATTTGCTTTCTTCGAAGGGAGAACGCTTTCCATTCCTGAACAAAGACGCCAAAGGCTTCTTTGAGGGCACGCCCGCAAGTTCGGAGGAGGCTTACGCCGCGCAGTTGCAATCGCTTGCCTTTGTTGAGCGATGGGGTTTCGAGCGTCTAGAAGCGTGTGGAGTAACGATCGGTAAGGAGATTTTCACGACCGGGAACGCCGGAGCCAGTCCAACATTGATGCAGCTTCGCGCCAGCGTACTGAAACGCGAGGTCAAGCGTTGCCGCCACCCGACTTCAGCCTTCGGGGCAGCCACTCTGGCCGCATGCAGGCCGATATATGGAGGAGACATCATTTCGGCAATCCAATCCATGACGCAACTCAGTGCGCGATTTCAACCGGAGATTGTCCGTACCGGCCAATACGAGGAAATTTACAGATCATTTCGGGCCGCCTGTACACGGCGAGGATATGAGTGATGAGTGATCCGTGGAAGGCTTGTGATATTCGTGGAATCTATCCCACTGACGTGTCGACAGAACTTTTCTGGCGCCTGGGAAGAAGCATTGCCTCGTCATTGCCGGAAGCATCGCGAATCCTGATCGCTGGCGATTTCCGTGTCAGCACGCCGGACTTGAAAAGAGCTTTAGCAGACGGCTTGTTGGAGTCTGGCGCCGATGTTCTGGACTCAGGACAGATCCCTACACCCATCGCCTATTTTGCGCACCATCAGTGGAAGACTTCCGCTGTCTTGATTGTCACTGCATCTCACAATCCCTCCCAATTCAATGGCTTGAAGCTCATGTTGGGGCATCTTCCGCCTTCGCCTGAAGATTTGCGCCAGCTTCGCAGGACGGTCGAAGAAGGAGTTTGGAGGGACCGGAGAGGGAAACACGAGGAAGTCGATCCCGTTCCGAGCTACAGCCATTGGCTGCTTGAGCGCTGGGGACAGCTTAGGCAATCCCACAGTCAGCGGGTTGTGCTCGATGCGGGAAATGGCGCGTGGTCAGAACTTGGCCCGGCATTGTTCAAGGATCTTGGATTTCATGTCCATCCCCTCTTTTGCGTAATTGATGGCTCCTTTCCCAATCGCTCGCCCGATTGTGCTCGCTCAGGCAGCTTAGCCGCAGTCAGAGCGCGAGTGACACAAACCGGGGCGCACCTCGGCATTGCCTGGGATGCGGATGGAGACCGGGTGGCAGTAATTGATAATGCAGGCTCAGTTGTTTCGACGGACGAAATGTCAGCGCTGATCGTTCGTGACCTGGTTCCCCGGGAACCCGCAGCGCCGGTCATCTATGACGTTAAGTTGTCCGAGATCGTGGGAAAGACCATCGTTGAATGCGGCGGAAATCCCATCATGCAGCGCAGCGGACACGCTTTCATCAAGCGTTCGATGATTGAGCGGAATGCTCTGTTTGGATGCGAGGTTACTGGACACTATTTCTTTCGGGAACTTAATGGCGGTGATGATGGCCTGTTTGCAGCGGTCTATCTGGCCGATCTTGTTCGGCGGCGCGGTGTTACGCTCGCCGACTTGCGGTCAACGCTCGCGCCGTTTTTCATCACGCCCGACCTGCGTATCCCTTCGGCCATCCTCAACTACGATGAGATTGTCAGGCGATTGGGGTCGCTTCTACCGTCGGCGCGCACAATGAATATTGACGGAGTCCGATGGGAGACTGAAAAAGGTTATCTTCTGGCACGCCAGTCGGTGACCGAACCTGTGGTGACACTGCGGCTTGAAGGGCGAACCCAGAAATTGCTCCAAGACTTAATTGACCTGTGTCGTTTGGCTATTCCTGAGGCTGCCAACGAAATCTCCGCACAGCTTGACCAGAGAGGGGCCCGCAATTGCTGATGTTCATGTTAAGCTCAGCGGTGGCAAATCGCCCGGAGATAAGACTAGTCCCTTCGACTGTAAATGGAGAAAGATTGCTGCCACAAGTTGAATGAAGCCGAAAAACGATGATTGATGATTGCTGTGTAATCGGGATTGATGCAGGCACGTCGCTCGTGAAAGCCGTGGCGTTTGATCGTGTTGGGAGCGTGTTGGCCAGTCACGAAATTCCTGTTCAATTGCATCGTCCGCACCCGCTGTGGGTTGAGCAGGACATGCAAGAGATGTGGAAAAAGGTTAAAGACTGTTTGGGCAAAGTGGTCCGGGATGTCACCGGAATGAAGAGGAAAGTCAGCGGGATCGGGATTACGTCAACCGGGGACGGAACCTGGATGATGGATCGAGACGGCAATCCCGTCCGGTACGGCATTTTATGGTGTGACGGGCGTGCAAACAGGGTCGTCGAGCGTTTACACGCGCAAAAAATCGCGAACGAGGTATTTGAAATCTGCGGCACTTCTCTTTTCACCGGATCTCAAGCCGCCCAACTTGAGTGGCTGAAGGAAAACGAGCCCGAAGCACTCAAAAGAGCCGATACGATCTTTCACGCCAAGGACTGGCTCTTTTACAAACTGACCGGGATCGTCAGCAGCGATGAAACGGATGAGTCGCTCACAATGCTGCGGATGTCTACCCGGCAATATGACGTTGAGTTATTCAGGATCCTTGGTATTGAAGATCTTTATCCGAAATTCCCACCCATTAAGCCGACCCTAGAAAACATCGGACCTGTTTTGCCGACGATTGCAAAAGAGCTGAACTTGTCCTCCAGCACTCCCATTGGTTCCGGACCAATGGACGTTGCCGCGTGTGCCCTGGGCTGCGGAGCAATCGAGCATGGCCAGGCCTCCTCGATCTTGGGTACCGCTGCCATCCATCAAGTTGTCATGAGCGAACCTATTCTCGAGCCGAAGATGGTGGGGATGACACTTTGCCATGGTTTGAAAGATCGCTGGATCCGAATGATGGCAGCCATGACAGCAACCCCAAACCTGGATTGGTTCGTTAAGGAGCTGGGTGGGGCCTTGAATCCGGGGGATCATAACTCCGGCGAGAGCCTATACTCCCAACTCGACAACATTGTGAGTTCTGTTCCTCCAGGCGCAGAAGGTGTGATCTTCCATCCCTATCTTTTCCCGGGCGGCGAGCGTGGACCGTTTGTAAAGCCTTCCGCCCGCGCCAGTTTTACAGGCTTAAGCCTCAATCATTCGTGTACACATTTATTGAGAGCAGTCTATGAAGGAGTTGCTTTTGCGACTTTGGATTGCTATCGGCACATGCCGATCGAGCCCGATGTCATTTATCTTGCTGGAGGAGGAGCTAACAGTCCAGTCTGGTGCCAGATTATTGCCGACTGTGTCGGAAAGCCTGCGGGGGTTGCTGTCGGTTCCCAGTTTGGGGCCAAGGGGGCTGCGATGAACATCGGGACCGCAGTGGGTTTTTACAAGACGGTGGAGGATGCTGTCAGCCAGTCGGTGAGAATGGACCGCTTCTATCAACCGGACCCCGCCAAAGTCGAACTCTACCGGCAACTCTATCCAATCTACAAAGAGACGGCCGAGAGGCAAATGGACCTCTGGGACATTAAAGCCAGAATCTTCAGCAACGGGGAATAGTATGACGAGAAATCATTACGAATCGCTGAAGGTCAGCATCATTGAAAAGTGCCGGTTGCTTGCACAGACCGGGTATTTTATTGGCACATGGGGAAATATCAGCATTCGAGTTACCGAGGGATTCATTGTGACGCCCAGCCGGATTCAGTATAGTGAACTTCAGCCGAACGACCTTGTCGTGGTTTCGCCGGGCGGCAAAGTCATTGAAGGACATCGGCTCCCTTCATCAGAGGCTGAGCTTCACCGCGCTGTATTGAACAAGAAGCAAGACGTCGGAGCGATCATTCACAGCCACTCGGGGTACTCAACCGCCGTCGCCTGCCTGAACCTTCCAATTCCTCCGTTTGTGGAAGACCTTGCTCAGATCATTGGTGGGCAGGTCAATTGCACCCGTTATGTTCCAGCAGGCCAGCATTTGAAGCTGGCTGAAGAAGCTGCGAACACCATTGGTGAGGCAAATGCTGTGCTGCTTGCCAATCATGGAGTGATCTGCTGCGGGCGGGATCTTGAGGAGGCGTTTGTCGCCAACCAGATCCTGGAAAAGGCTGCAATGATCATGTTGCTTGCCGGTTCGAAAGGCGCGGCGGTTCGTATACCGGAGGAGTTCGTTCGATCTGAGCGGCATCGTTACCTCTATAAGTACGGGACCGCTCAAGACAAGCCTTGAGAGATTCGAATTGCCCAGCTCTTTACGGACTACCAGTGAGCGCTCCTCGGTAGCGCGAATGCTGGCAGGGGCAGATTTGGCTGTTAAATTTTGAATAACCAGGAAGAGGATAAATTCATGATCACGCGGTTGCAAGAGGAGGCGCGCAAGGCTTACATTTCTGCGATCGGATGTGCGCGGCAAGACCTTGTCACGCCTGCGTTGGTTCTCGATCTCGATGTAGCGCGTCAAAATATCCAGACCATGGCGAAACTTCTGGAGGGGCACCAAGCGAAACTGCGTCCCCACACCAAGGTCCAGAAAAGCCCGGAGCTTGCCCGTCTGCAAGTACAGGCAGGAGCCATAGGAGTCTGCACAGCGACGGTTTGGGAAGCGATGGTTATGAGCCGCTCTGGTATTGAAGATGTCCTGATTGCCAACCAGGTAGTCGGCAGAGAAAAGATCCACGCATTGGCACTGGCGGCAAAATCCGGTCGGCTAACCATTGCCGTGGACGATGTTCGCAATGTTGAGGAACTATCCAGTGCCGTGCGTGCCGTCGGGAGCCAGTTGGAAGTCCTGATTGAGATTGATGTCGGGATGGGGCGGGGAGGCGTTCGGTCTCCCGAAGAAGCGGTAAAAGTAGCTCAGCGAGTGGACAAGCTGCCGGGATTGCGATTTCGTGGAGTTCAGGGTTATGAAGGCCACTGCATGACTGAACCTGACCACGATGTGCGCATCCCAAAATGCCATGCCGCCCTGGATTACCTGGGATCGGTAGTTGAAGGTCTCAAAGAAGCAGGCTTCCCGAGTGAGGTTGTCTCCGCCGGCGGGACCGGGACCTATGACATTTCCGGATGCGACCCGCGCGTGACGGAACTCCAGGCGGGTTCTTATGTCTTTATGGACAATTTCCACGGGAATCTGGTGAAGGGTTTTTCCAACGCATTAACGGTTCTGGGCACCGTCGTCATTCAGCATGGAGATACGATTGTACTCGATTCCGGTCGCAAGTCGGTTGGGATTGACCTGGCCATGCCGACCCTGAAGGATTATCCCTTTTATCGGGCGCGCTACTTTGCCGAAGAGCATGCGTTGTTCGACGTGGATGAGCGTTGCTGTCTTAAGCTGGGAGACACGGCGGAAGTGATCCCGGGTTACGCGCCTTCTACAGTCAATTTGTACGATGTTTACCATGTCGTGGAGGGCGGAAAAGTGACGGATATCTGGCCGATCACTCCGCGCGGCCCCGGCCATGCAGGCTTGCTGTCCAGTTAAGGTTGAAAGCAGGTCTGTGCCATGGCGACAGTCGGCAAAGGAAAACAGGAATGAAAACAGCTCCAAGTCATATCTCTGCGAGTGAGTTCGATTCGCTTTTCAAGAGGGTTTGCAACTGGAACCGATGGGGTCCCGACGACGAACGCGGGACCCTGAATTACATCACGCCCGATGAAGTCCGCAAGGCCGCCTCACTTGTGCGGTCAGGTCGGAGCGTCTCAATGGCAGTGCCGATCAACAAAGTTGCCGGGCCTGATAATCCGCACCCTGCCGTCCATTACATGGTCCAGGCCTATGATGTTCACTCGGATCTTGGCGAGCCCCAGTTTTCAACGGACTTTCTGGCTTGCGAATTTCACGGTGATTGTCACACCCATATTGATGCGCTTTGCCACATCGCTTACAAGGGGCAGTTGTTCAATGGCAAAGCGGCCCAGAATGTCACTTCCCGTGGCCCCAGGATCCAGGATATCACGGCTTATGCCCATGGAATTGTAGGCCGCGGAGTCTTACTGGATATCCCGCGGCTGCGTGGGGTCAAATGGCTGGAGCCCGGTGAATCTGTGGGGAGGGATGAACTGGAGGCCGCGGAAGTCGCGCAGGGGGTGAAACTTCGCAAGGGAGATATTCTGGTCTTTCGCACAGGCCACCACCGGCGTCGGCTGGAACTGGGGCCCTGGGATAACACCTATGACGGGGAGGGCAAAGCGGGCTTGCACGTGACGGCGATTCCACTGCTCCATGAGCGGCAGGTTGCGGCCTTCTTTCCCGACGGTGACGGAGAGACTGTTCCCAGCAACGTCGAAGGAATTGCTTACCCGATTCATACTCTTCAAATTGCCTCGATGGGGATGGCGTGCTCTGACAGCCTGCAGTTTGAGGAATTAGTGAAGGTTTGCGAAGAGGAACAGCGCTGGGAATTCATGGTGATGGCCGCGCCGCTGCGGCTGCCAGGAGGAACGGGATCGTTGTTCAATCCCATTGCAGTGTTCTAGGCCTTCTCCGAAGGTTCTTCCGGGATTGAGTTGGAAAGGAGGTAACGATAATGAAGGTTCATCTGGGGATCAACAACATTTATGCCGCGAAACGCTGGCCTGAACCCGATGAATGGGGAAAACAGGTGACTGAGCGCTGGGGGTTGAACTATGTCCAGTTCTGCTTTGATCTGCTTGATCCGCGCTCTAGTGAAAAAGCTCGCCAGGCAATGTCCAAGAAGGTGAGGGAAGCGTCGAAAAAATACGGTTTCGAGATCCACAGCGCTTTCATCGGGGTTGGTGCGTATGCGTACAACCTGCTTCTCCACCCGCTTCCTGAATTGCGAGAGGACGCGCTCAGATGGTGCGACTTGGCGTCTGCCACAGCGGCGCAGGTAGGTGCAGGCGGCGTGGGAGGTCCGATTGCTGCTGCCAGCATGAGGGATTACTGCGATGCTGGCAAGCGTGAATTCCTGATGAATACGTTGGTAGAAGGAATGCAGGCATGTGCGCGTTCGGCCCATTCACAAGGGTTGAAGTTTGTGCTGTGGGAGCCTACGCCTATCGGCCGGGAGATGTTGATTAACCTCGACTTGGCTAAAACTCTTCACGAACGATTCAACAGCAAGTCCCCGATTCCCATTCATTTTCTTCTCGATGTCGGCCATCAATGCAGCTATGAAGCTTCCGGCAAGGATCGCGATACCTATCTCTGGCTCAGAGAATTGGGCAGCATCTCGCCGGCGATTCATTTGCAGCAGATGGATGGCGTGTGGGACCGCCATTGGAGCTTCACGAAAGCTCACAATGCGGAAGGCGTGGTCAAGATGGACAAGGTGATGGAAGCATTGGAGAAATCCGGCGCGGAAGAAGTGTACCTGTTCCCGGAATTGATCCATCCCTTCGAGTTTCCGGAGGAGAAACTTCTCGAAGAGCTGGACGAATCCTACGAGTATCTCCGGCAGTTCGTTTGCTGAAGCCATTGCAAGAACTCACACGATGGATTGAGAATTCGACGGTTTTTCTTTCGTTGAGGTCTATTGCAAAACTGAGGAGTTGCAGACGGAGGTCCGATGTTGCGAAACAGTCGCCCACTGACTGACGTGTGGGGGGAAGGGCCCGCTTTTTATGCTCCAACTTCCCGCCTCAAAATCGCCACAGAGGCTGGCCTCTACTGGTTGCGCTGTGCTGGAGGGTGTTCCGTGGATTCTCCGCAGCGGCACGCTGACAAGATGTGCCGAGGTCATCTCTGAATCCCACAACCTGCTGGCAGCTATTGGACTGGGAAGAACGAGGCGTATGGCTCAACATAACCTGGGCTTCCCTGGGTGAAGTCAACAAAGACCGCATTAGATTCGACATGGCTACCGAAACACGAAAGCTACATCTTGCCGAGCGCATGTCCAGCTTAGGGACAGAAAGCGCCTTTGAGGTATTAGTTCGTGCGCAGGACCTTGAGGCTCATGGGAAAGACATCATCCATCTGGAAATTGGCGAGCCCGATTTCTCGACACCTTGCAATATCGCGGAAGCCGCCAAGCGCGCCCTCGATATGGGGTGGACGCATTATGGTCCGTCCGCCGGACTCCCAGAACTGAGGCAAGCCGTGGCGGAGGATGTGGGCAGGCGTCGTGGAATCTGCGTAGACCCTTCCGAAGTGGTCATCACACCGGGCGCCAAGCCGATCATGTTTTACACGATCCTGGCGCTCATCGAGGCTGGTGACGAGGTATTGTATCCGAACCCGGGCTTTCCGATTTACGCCTCGCTGATCAACTTTGTGGGCGCCCGGCCGATTCCATACTCATTGCCTGAAGATCGCGGCTTTGATATCGACGTCAATGAGATCGTGGAAAAAATCAACGGCCGCACCCGGCTGGTTATCCTCAATTCGCCAAACAATCCCACTGGTGGATTGATCAGCCGTCCGGAAATGGAGAGGTTGGCGGAAATTTTGAATGCTCGGGACATAATGATTCTTTCCGACGAAATTTACAGTCGGCTGATTTATGAGGGCTGCCACGTGAGTCCCGCCGCCTATTCCGAACTGCGTGATCAGGTTATTATCCTTGACGGATTTTCAAAAACGTATGCCATGACAGGCTGGCGACTGGGTTACGGAGTGATGCGCCCGGACTTGGCTCAGCATGTGGCCCGCCTGATGACGAATTCGAATTCCTGCACTGCCAGCTTTACACAAAAGGCCGGGGTGGAGGCCCTGCGGGGAGACCAGAGTTCTGTCGTCAGCATGTTGGCCGAATTTCGCCGCCGGCGCGAGGTGATTGTTGACGGATTGAATTGCATTCCCGGGTTTCAGTGCCGGGAACCTCAGGGGGCCTTCTATGCGTTTCCGAACATCAAAGCAACCGGGAAGAATTCACGCAAGCTGGCCGACGCTTTGCTGAATGATGAGGGTGTTGCGTGCCTGGCTGGCACGGCTTTCGGTGAGTGGGGCGAGGGGTATCTGCGTTTTTCATTTGCTAATTCCGTCCAGAATATCCGGAAAGCTCTCGATCGCATTGACAATTGGATCAGAAAGAATTCGTGAGACCCCTGTGAGAGAAACGAAGAGCGCCAACTGGATCTTTGCCACCTGCGCCGTCGGCAGGGAGGCGTTGGACCTGATGCCGGTCGTGGAGAAAGCGCTAAACGGGTTCAGCGAGACGCCGTACCGTCACACTAGTGGGCTCGCGGTCACCCTGGCGCTCGCGGAGTTGCCGCAGCGCCCCCGGCGGAAACTTTACAGTCGGGAGTATGCCGTTTCCCTGCAGGTTGTTCAGGTCGCTTGCTTCCAGTTGCTCTCTTTTGTTAATCAGTTGTTATCAGTATTGCTTGGCGCCAATCCACGGCCTGGGCAGGCCCGCTGGAGCAATCTCGACTACGATTCGCTTCCAGTTCGCCGTAGTTTTCAAGGCCATCACCGTGCCGGGCTTACATCAGGCCGTATCCCCGCAGATCGTTCCCAGTGCGTACTCTACCCGATAGTGCCGAACTTCCCCTGCTTCCACGGGCGCGTTCTCAGCCCCTGTTTAGTGTTCGTGACTGCCAAATGCGCGACATTTTCCTTTGGGACACTCCTTGCTTCTTCCAGGGACATTTTTGCCGACAACTCGCACCAATGTTCTGAGTTCCACCTTCGTATTTTTGTCCTGGCAGATGCGAAATGTCTTTGCATTTCCGCTCAGCGCGAACTTCGCGATGCGTACGTTGATTTGAGGTGTTAAGCAAATGCTGAAATCCCTTTACCACGCTCAAAGCAGCCTCCCCGGTACCTGCGATACTTCAGGACGGCAAATCCCGGGCCCTTCAAACAATTCGGTGGCCGCGAGTTGCTCCACAGAAAGGGGAATATCTGGATAATCCACTATTGTCGACGCAAGCCACCACCGAGGAGACGGCTCTCCACTTACGTCGTGTTCTGACGCTAGCTGACCTGATCTTGTACGGAATCGTTTCCGTGACACCCAGCGCGCCGGTGACGGTGTTTGGTCTGTCGTCCGTGCAATCTCGGGGGCAAGCCATCGACACGATTCTCATCGCGATGATTGCCATGGTCCTGACAGCGATAAGTTACGGACGCATGGCGTCGCTCTACCCATCAGCCGGATCTGCGTACACCTATGTGGGACGCGGGCTTAACCCCCATTTAGGGTTCCTTACCGGCTGGGCCATGTTGCTCGATTATCTGATTATTCCGCTTTTTTGCGTCATATTCGGGTCACTCACGCTGCAAAGGATGTTCCCGCACGTCCCTTACATCGTTATCGCCGGGCTTTTTGCTGCCGGCATCACGTATTTGAATATACGAGGAATCCGGTCAACCGCCAGGGCCAACCAAGTCCTGATGGCGATCATGGGCAGCGTCCTGATCTGCTTTATCGTGATGGCAACTCGGTACATGGTTGACCATGGAGGTTGGGCCAGCCTTATTTCGACTCAACCCTTCTACAATCCGAAAGAATTCAATTTTCTTACTGTCTTGCACGCCACTTCCTTCGCTGCCCTTACCTATTTGGGGTTTGACGCGGTGACCACTTTGGCGGAGGAAGTAAAGAACCCCAGGCGAAACGTGTTGCTGGCGACGGTCACTGTCTGCCTGTTCACGGGAATCTTCGGAGGGTGCCTGGTGTATTTGGGACAATTGGTATGGCCAAACTTCCGAACATTCCCCCATATTGCCACCGCATTCATGGACGTTGCGCGGCGTGCGGGAGGGCAGTGGCTTTTTGACGCCATGATCCTGTTGATAGCCGTTGCGAACGTTGGAGCGGGATTAACGGCACAGACAGGGGCTGCCCGCTTGCTGTTTGGCATGGGGCGTGACGATGTGCTGCCGCGAAAGTTTTTTGCATACCTGGACCCGAAACGAAAAATCCCAACTTTTAATCTCCTCCTGATAGGGGTCATCACCTTCGCTGGCTCACTCGGGAAACGATATGACCTGATTGGCGAACTCTTGAACTTTGGTGCCTTCCTCGGCTTCATGGGAGTCAATATCGCCACTATACGGCAGTTCTATTTCTTGAAACAACAAGGACGCAAGCGGCGTTTCTGGTTAGACTTCTTGTTGCCCAGCCTGGGGTTCCTATTCTGTCTTGGTATATGGGTGGGGCTGGATACTCCCGCTAAAGTTGCTGGCAGCGTATGGTTTGCTGTAGGTCTGGCGTACACGGCAATTCGAACACGAGGCTTCAGATCGAAGCCCCTGATGATAGATTTCCGTGATTCTGAATAGTTGACCAGCGCGGCATGGCAAACACCGCGGAGCACGTATCTCCCGGCAGAGCCGGACACACCGTTTGGGGAGCCCAACATGGAGGTTGTGACCGCTTGAACTCCTAAGTGCTGGTGGCCCATTCATAGTGCCGCGAGGCAACGGTGGTTTCGCCTTGGCCTACGGGTCGTATTTATATGAGAATAATTAGTCAAATCACAATAGACAGATCGAGAAGGCTAGCCCTACGATATTTTCTTAAGAGAGCAGGCGGAAATCCCGCGCGGTTCGAGGTGGGGCAGGGCTTCAAGGCGCTCATGTCATTGCTAGGGATCAAAGAACGGAACCATGGACCCTTCAGGCAGTGGAGTTCCCGCCGAAAACAGGCTCCTCATTGGATGACGCGGTAAGGGTGTAGATGGCGTCCATCAACGGCACATTTGTAGCTGGGCCAGCCTATATTCAGACGCTGCATAACTTCAGTCACGAGCCTGTCATGCCCGGTTGCTTGCGGGAGGCACATTACGAGAAGGAGAGAGTGTGTGATCCCACGAATTACGGGATGCCCGAAGTGCTGAGACCCCAGGAATACCGGGTCATATTGAGCGGGTGCAGGGCTGTTTACGGTAGCCACTTTACTTGCACATTCGCACAGGGGTGGAAGTCCAATCTCGACACAGTTGGAGTGGAGCAGTTGATGGTTTGGCACGAGTGTTTCTCCTCCCTGCCGCGGTGGACTCTTGTTCCGGATCAGGCCCATACTGTACTCACTGCCCGGCTGGGAGCCTATGGGAATGTCCAAACCCGTGTGACCCAAGGCAATTTTTGTACTGTTGCCAGAGCCTCTGACGGCTCGCTTGTGGCTGCTTACATCCCCACGGCTCGGCAGATCACCGCTAACATGGCAAGCTTGAAAGGACCGGTATACGGCAAATGGTTCGATCCGACGAACGGGGCGCACAGAACCATTTCTGGGGGTCCATTTGCAGTCAGAGGATAGTGACAATTTTCGCCGCTTGGACAAAGCTGCAGTGGTGACAGTGACTGGGTTCCGTTACGCAGTGCTTTGCATTCTGCCGCCAGCAACACAGTAGGGGTGTTTAAGAGTAAAGAAAGATTTCAGACAATGGCGGACCAGGATGGTACACAAGAGAGAAATATCCCATCTGGCCGTCCCAGGAACCAGGTGTTCTTTCTGAAAAAGTATGTGGTGCTGGATTGAGGCGTCGCTTCGTTCATTTAAATGTGTGAACAGTGCCAAGTCATTTTGAAGTCCTGTGAGAGTTGTCGAATTGTTTAACCAAACCCTGTATTTGCAAGAAAGCGTTGTTTCCCAATCCTCAAAAAAAGCGAATGGCTCTGCCAATAGCCTTGGTTCAGCACGCTGGAAGAAGTTTCAAATGAGGTCACAAGAGGGTTCGCGACAGACACCAGGTGTCTCTGGTTCGCCGATGGGTTAAACTGCTTTGTCGTCCGGACAAAAGGTTTTCGGTTGGGAGCAGCCGTAATTGGTCTCAAAGTTTCGTCATCGATCCGGTATTTCAAAATTGACTAATGCACATGAGGAGAATATATGAGATTGGAGAATCGCGTTGCAATCGTCACGGGGGCAGGGGCAGGCATCGGCAAAGCAATTGCTCGGCGCTATGCTCGTGAAGGGGCCAAGGTCGTGGTCGCTGAAATCAATCCTGAAACCGGGCAAGCGGCAGCGAATGAAATCGATGCCCTGAACGGGGGAAGCACTTTTATACGCACCAATGTGGCCGAGGAAGAAGATGTGCGCCGCATGGTGGAAACAACGCTCCTGCGCTATGGAAGAATCGACATCTTGGTCAACAACGCCGCCATTCTCCTGGCTGGTAAGGATAGACGCTTGCATGAGTTGAGTGTCGAGGTATGGGAGAAGACGCTCGCCGTCAACCTGGGTGGGCATTTTCTGTGTGCCAAGTATGTCCTTCCCGTCATGCTGAAGCAAGGAGGCGGCTGCATCATAAATCTTGCTTCTCCTACCGGCATGCGAGGCTTCAAAGATCTCACGGCCTATAGCGCCAGCAAAGGTGGAATCATCGCTCTCACCCGCGCGATGGCCGCCGATTACTCACGGGATCACATTCGCGTGAACGCCCTCGTGCCGGGTACCATCGACACGCCCATGAATGCCACGACCTTAGCCGACGAGAAGCGTCGGAAGGAACTGATCGCGATGGCTCCAAGCGGCCGCTTGGGAACCGCCGAGGACCTTACCGAAATGGCAGTTTTCCTGGCCTCGGATTCCGCCGATTATTGCGTGGGAGGTTTTTACATGGTCGATGGTGGCCAGATGGCGATTTAACCACGACCTGACGGCCCGACAGGCATCGATGTTTGAACAAAAGGGATTCCACTGGTTTTACTGGCGCGCCTTGAAAGAGTTTGATCAGTGTGGTATCAACAGCCTTTTTATGTGGATTGATGCGACCGTCTGAAAAACGGGAATGTGAATGGCAAAGCCCATCGAAAAAGCCCTTGATGTCAAGGCTGAACACTTAATTCACCTTCCTCGTCAGCAGTCCCGCATAGAGTGTGCCCAGCGCCGTGACTCCAAGTGGCCTTTGCCGCCGTTCGGCCCTTGGGGTGTAGGCCCTCCGCACCGGCCTCGCCCGGTATGCCGGAGGAATTTGCACAGAAACTTGACCGGGCGCCGGTCGCGCCAGAGAATTCACAAGGATTTACAACGCGGACCGCTATCGGGGAGGACGCTTTGGGCTGGCCTATTGGGGAGAAGGCTTCAGGGAATTTCTGAAATTGCCGGTTCGGCACATAGGAGTAAGTGAAAAGGATTTCACGGAATGGACTTCCCGCCGTCCACCGAAAAAATCTGCCCCGTAACGAAATCACCACCACTGGCAAGGTAAAGAACCATCTGCGCGATATCTGCGGCTCTTCCTGCTTTTTGGAGGGGAGTAGATTGAATGACATCTTCGATCATTCTGGTTTTCCTTTCCCCCGGAAACAATATGGTTCCTGGGGCTATGCTGTTAACCCGAATCTCAGGAGCAAGAGCTTTGGCCAGGCACCGGGTCAGCATAATGAGTCCCGCCTTGGAAGAGCAGTAGTGCATGTAATGCGGCCAGGCCTGCAGCCCGCCAAGTGACGAGATGTTGATAATCTGGCCGCGCCTTCGGCGCAGCATCATTCGTGCCGCTTCTTGCGCGCAGAAGAATGGCCCTTTCAGATTAGTCGATAGAACATCGTTCCACTGCTTTTCGGTGAGTTGATCCCATCGAGCTGAGAAAAAAACACCGGCATTGTTCACCAGCACATCCAGTTGTCCGAACTTTTCGTCCACTGCACGGAACATCCGCCGAACCTGGGTCTGGCTGCCTACATCAGCCCGCACGGCCAAAGCTCGAACACCGCAAGCCTTGATTTCCTGTACCGTTGCCAAAGCTTCGCTTCTGGAATGGTTGTAGTTCACCACCACGCTGGCACCCGCCCGGCCAAGAGTTAGACCGATTTCCCGACCGATGCGCCGGCCTGCTCCGGTAACCAGGACGACCTGGCCTGCGAGGGGGCGATCTTTAGTCTCTTCCGGCATAGTCATTTGTCAACACAAAGATGTTTATTTATGGCATCCCGAGATGCAAGAATCAAGAAAAACAGACGAGATTTCTGTGTCACAACATCTTTTCAGCCCATCGTACCCCCTGAACTTCCCTTGACCGCCTCTAACCCTTGAATCTAGAATCTGATGTTTGGGAAACAAGTGCGGGGTTCCAGCAAGATTTCTTGAGAGAGGAATCAGGAGAACGTCGCAGGCTGCGGATGTCTGCCTCGAGAGAAGAGCCTGCAATGCCCAAGAATTCGCATTCCGAATCCACCGTTTATGCAGCTAAAGGGACCTCCGGCAATGGCATTACCTGAAGTCACTATCTATTCCAAACCGGCATGCTGCCTCTGTGACAGAGCCATGCAGCAGCTTGCAAAACTTCAAGAAGAATACCGATTTACATTGCGTGAAGTGAACATCCTTGAAGATTCAAGCGCCTATAAAATGTTCAAGGACGAAATCCCCGTTATCTTCGTCAACGGCGAGAAGGCCTTCAAGTATCACCTGGACGAAGAGCAGTTTATTCGGCTCCTCGAATCCTCCGATCACAAGCGGGGAGCGGATGACGCCTCAGCACCATAACCAGCCAGCGCTCTCCCGGAATCCCGAAAGGAACCATGCCATATGCAACTCGATGTTCTCTCAATTGCTGCGCACCGTGATGATACTGAACTCACGTGTGGCGGAACCGTCATCAAAATGGTTGAGGCGGGATACCGTGTGGGCATCCTTGACCTGACTGCAGGCGAATCCGGGACGCGAGGCAATGCGGCTCTGCGCGAGCGCGAGGCAAACCGGGCGTCGCGCATCATGGGCATCGTGCATCGCGAGAATCTTTACATGCCCGACGCAGGGATCGAACACCTGCGGGAATACAAGATGAACATCGCCCAGAAAATCCGCGATCTGCGGCCCCACACCGTGATTCTGCCCTATTGGAAAGGCCGGCATCCGGACCATTACACGACAGGACAGATCGGATATGAAGCTTGCTTCTTCGCTGGATTGGCCAAACTTCCGTTGAAAGGCAAGCCCTTCCGTCCTTACAAAATCATTTATTCAAGCCTCTACGTCCCTGCGCTTCGACCTTCGTTCGTCGTGGATATTACCGCACAGTTCGAAAGAAAGCTGAAGACCATCCTGGCCTACCGTTCGCAATTTTCGGCGCAGAAGGATGTGCAGAATCTTTTCCCTTCCCGCAAAGACCTCCGCGAGCGCGTGGGATCTCTTGCCCGGCACTTTGGGTTGATGATCGGCGTCCGTTACGGCGAGCCTTTCGTGATGCGAGAAGTCGCGGCCGTAGAAGACGTTGTGGCCATGGCGGGCAGGTCGATTTAACTCTGTCAGTTGTTTGCGGCGGACTCGTACAATTGCTGCAGTACGCCCAGCGGTCACCGTCGGATACAGCGGGTGGATCTTCAGCGAGCGATCAGCCAGCAGGCAAGCGGTTCTTCCATCGGTTGCGGATAAACCAGACAACAACGGCAATCAGCACTATCAGGAAAGCTGTATCAAAGTGGTGGAAGTAAGGCCCCAGAGTCTCCCATCGTTGGCCAAGCCTCATTCCCGCATAAGCAAGAACAAAGCACCACGGCAGTGATCCGAGAAAGGTGTAAATGTTAAACCGCAGAAAATTCATTCGCGAAATTCCCGCAGGCAGAGCAATAAAGGTTCGAACCACCGGAAGTAGCCGGGCAAAGAAGACCGCCCAGTCACCATAGCGGGCAAACCATCGGTCGGCTAATTCAAGGTCATGACGCGTGACCAGCACATAGTGGCCGTAACGTTCGACGAGCGGTCGGCCGCCCAGTGCGCCGACGTAATACGCGACGATTGATCCGATGTTACACCCCAAGGCTCCGGCCAAAGCCACGCCCCAGAGGCTGAAGCGTCCGGCTGAAACCAGGTAGCCCGAAAACGGCATAATCACTTCAGAGGGCAGGGGGATGCACGCCGATTCAATAGCCATGAGAAGAGAAATCCCCAGGTAGCCCGACCCTGAGATAAAAGATATGATCAAACCGCCGATGATTTTGAGAACGGTTGAAAACATTTGCTAGAACTTGCCACTCTGTCCGGCAAAATTGGAATGCTTTGCCGCGACTTGAGGCGGCAAAACGATTGATACTTAATAAAGTTCCGACTTCTGATAATACCTGAACCCAGGGAGCGTGATATCATCGGGGCGCCTCGGAACTTTCAATCGACGGGCATCACCATCGCCACCTCCGACCTCGCGGAGCACCGCGCAAGAAGTGAAGGCCTCCGAATAAACCTTGGTGTCGAACCAGTTTTCTCAAATATCTTCCTGGCACGAGACCTGCCCGGACCGCACTTTAGCTACTGCCATTACATGAAACCCAGCCTTTCTGGGGAAAATATCCGCAGCGGACTTGAAGAATTACCCCTAATTCCGAAACGTCAATCTACCCTGCCCAAGGTTTAGGAGTCAATGCCAGGGGAAAATGAACCAGAGTTAACCGGTCAAGCTCTTGCGATAGTTGGCGGCAGGTGAGAAGATAAGGGTGGACCTTGTGTCTATGGTTCTGGCTGGTTGCAGAGGATTAAAGATTACCTTTCCGATTCGTTCGATCACGGCTTCTCCGCCTGGGTTGATGCCGGAGCCGCCCCTGGTTGGTCGCGGGTAAGTTCGCAGGCTGAAAGAAAGACCGGGAGTATATTCACGCTAAGGAGGACAGCCATGAGAATCCTCAGGAGAGTTTCTCTCGCTCTGACTGTCATACTCGTTGCGGCATCCGTCTCAACATGGGCTTCCGACAAAAAGAAAGATGTCGACGCAATCGGCAACCGCAGGGTTGCTCATCGCAGCATCATCTCGGAACAGAAGGAAATCGCAATCGGCAAGCGCTATGCCACGGAAATTGACCGCTCAGCAAGAATCCTCAAGGACCCGGTTATCAACGAGTATGTCAATCGTGTTGCGCAGAATGTCGCGCGCAATTCCGATCTGAAAATTCCCTTGACCGTAAAGGTTATCGATTCGCCGGATATCAACGCTTTTGCGCTGCCCGGGGGCTTCCTTTATGTCAATACGGGCCTATTGCGGGCGGCCACCGAGGAGGACCAGATCGCCGGTGTTATGGCTCACGAAATTGCTCATGTCGCGGCGCGGCATTGGGCAAGCCAGATGACCAAAGCGACGATACTGCAATACGCCATGTTGCCGCTGATTTTTACTCCGATGACTATGGGTGTCTACTACGGCGTCATGGAAGCCTATATGAACGGCGTTCCGCTGGCCTTCCTGAAATTCAGCCGGGACGACGAAGCCGAAGCCGATTATCTGGGCATTCAGTACATGTACAAGGCGGGCTATGACCCGAACGCTTATGTCGCATTCTTCGGCAAGATTGTTCAGGAACAGCGCCGCAACCCCGGGTCCGTCCCTTCCATTTTCGCTGACCATCCCCCCACGCCCGCACGCATCATCAAAGCTGAAGAGGAAATCAAGACAGTCCTGCCTAAACGTAGTGAGTATCTGGTCAGTACATCAGAATTCAATGATATGAAAACGCGGCTCGAAAGCGTGATGTCGCTGCGCAGGAAGATGGACAAAACTGAAAGCGGCCCCACGTTGCGGAAACGCCAGCCGCAAACCACGACATCCCCAAGCACTCAGTCCAACGGCAAGGAAAATCCAGGCGACGACAAGCCGCCCGTTTTGAAGCGCCGCGACTGACGAGGTCGGGATAGCTGGATTAGTCTCATAGTCACTTCCCTACAATGAAGAAGTAAGGCTCGGGAACGTGCCGCCTTGCGCCGGTGGGTCAGAGGTTAGCTTGCCAGCACAGAGTCATGCACAATCCAGCGAGGAGGCGGTATGGCTGTCTTGGGCGTCGAAATCTGAAGCCGGAAAAAGAATAGACAGAGCGAAGCTAGGTGCGTTGCTGGAGGGGCGCTACGCCGAGCTTGCGGAGTTCTTCACCGTAATACTTGCGGTAGAGAATCTCCCATTCACCCCCGCCCTCCGGAATCGTTCGCTTGTGCGTTGCAATACGCGCGCGGACAGTCTGTTCAATCTTGTCTTCTGCTTGCAGCAGGTCCGTTAATATCCTTACGGTTTCCTGCCTGATGGTATTGGGTTCCTCGAAAATCTCGACTTCGTCAAGAGCCTCGATGGCCGACATGATCCGGTGGGAAAGCTGAATGATCTTTTCGTGGGAAAGTCTCATGGACTCACAGAAGGAAAAGCGGCTTAAAGAACTATTTTCCGCTCCCTGACAATCTCCTTCTTGATTGCCTTGAATGCGTCTTCATAAGTGGCGCCAAACTGTTTCATCTGGTCACTGTGTTCCTCCAGAATTCGGCGCGCCTCGTCGTTGATGCGATCTTCAACGCTCAACTCATCCAGCACCACCTGAAGCATGACCTCATTCACATATTCCGGCTGCTCAAATTGAATGAGTCCGCCGTCCGTAAGGCGCTTCAGCAGCTCCTTGCTCATGTAGGCGACATATTCACGCGGTAGTTGCATCACGAAGCACTGCGGGAGTTGACCGTCCCAAATCTGTTAGTGTATAGTTTTCTCGTTGAGAGTGTCAAGGCAGGCGCGCAGCTTGCTTAATGAGGCGTGCACTGCGCAGCCCCAAAGGGCGGTTAGCTCAGTTGGTCAGAGCGTCTGCCTTACAAGCAGAAGGTCATCCGTTCGAGCCGGATACCGCCCACCATTCACAAGGGCTCCGGATTGGTCACTGCTTGTCACAGTGCTCGCTGCAATGAGGCCAACCGTAAGGGACTCTGCCTTGCGCACAAAAAGTCGGGGACGTAGTTCAGCTGGTTAGAACGCATGCCTGTCACGCATGAGGTCGCGGGTTCGAGTCCCGTCGTCCCCGCCAGCATTTTGAATAACTTATCGATAGCCTGTTTCTGGGCGATTCCAATCTGGTTACACTTTTGGTTCACACCACCCCGAAAGACGTGATCGCTTGTGTCGGTTTGGACTCCTGGCGATCCTGAACTGCGACGCTTGGCTTTCCATCCGTCAGGACTGGCGGCATGATGCCCGATGGTGGTTTCGAATTTGGAAAACGACGCAAGCCGGGACCGGGGGGCTTCTTAATTGCCGGTTTAGTCATCCCGGCTTCATTTGACCTACCTAGGTACGGGCCGGACGGGGAATAGCCCGCGCGCGTGAGCAAGGGTGGCGGCTATTTAGTGCCGGAAATTTTGCTGAAATTCTGCCGATAGATTAAGGGGTGCTCTGCCCTTGCAGAGAGGGGCGATAGCGGGCTACTTTATGTTACGGGGTAGAAACGGTTGAAACCCTCTCATACGTTCCCTGCCACCGCCGCCACACTTCAACGCCACCGAGAATCTTGCGATTTCCCCTCTCAAACAGCCGAGCGAGGCTCCCTTTTCTCGGATGTTCGTCGTCATCAAATATCAGAATTTTGCGTTTCGCTGGCGACAATGCAAGGATCAGCGCATCGCGTTGAGCCTGTTCGAGCTTGTGGCTTGGTTCGTTACCGCTTGCAGTGAACGTATAGCTTTTACAGTCAATTAGAATGGTCAAGTCTTCCGTAGCAAGATCGACTTTATGAGAAATGCTCTTGTTTCCGGCATCTACCAAAATTTCTCGTTCCGCAAGGCTGAGCCCTAATTGCTTCTCGAATAAGCTTTTGCCTCTGACTCAAACTTTTTTCCGTCGCGCCTTGCCATGTGTTACACATCCACCTTATACGAGACCTTCTTGCCTCCGCTAGCATACCCTGCCGTTTGCAGGGTTCAAGGCCAGAAAAACTCAAAGAGGCACTCTACTGAAGGGGGTTGCGCTTGGTGCAGGACCTAACATCTCCTGCTTTTAGTCCTGACAACCGCAGCAATCTCTTTTATATGCTACTACCTATCCGCGAAAGGAGCTGGCTTCTGGAGTTTAAGCCATCGAATAGTACCCGCTTACCATCGGTAATAGCGGTAGGGATTGTCGCCCATCGGGAAATCGGTGCGATAGTCGGGGTGATAGTAGCCGACCTCGTCATGCTTGGGCATGGCCGTAGGCGGCAAATCTAGCAAGCGAGCTGGTATGGGCGGAATACAATCATGCCCTGACCGGTCACCGTCCGGGCCTATCCACAATCGATTCGGGTTAAGGGCCAGCTGGCGGGGATGGAAAATCCCGCTGTCCACCGGGAAAGTGGCTCCCAGATTGGCCAGGAGCTGGGCCACAGCGCGCGTGGAGCGCCAGCGTGTGTAGCGGAAATAGGTCTTCCGGTCCGCATCAAAGCGGTCCGGGTCCACCTGACAGAAGATCGCCACGCCCTTTCCGACTATTTTGCGCCCCAGCAAGCCGTCCGCGCCGATCTCGACCCCGCCGCTCAGAATCCAAGGGGGAGTATCCAGGTAGGTGCGCCAGCGAAGGTCGGACGCGCTCAGGCCCCGAGCTTCAGGCCAGCCGGGCGCCGCCAACGAGCCAGAAAAATGTTCCGGCGCCGGCTTCAGCGTGGTGCTCAGCGGCCCATCCGCTTGGGTGCGCGGCAGGAAGAACACCTTTCCGCCTTTTTCCAGGTAGGCGTTGAGCGCCGCTGTATCCACCATGGCGTCCGTGCCGACGAGCAGCAGCCCGGCGCTCGTGTCCAGCCTCTCCGAGAGCTCGTAACTTACCCCGACCTTGTCCAGCCACCCCGCGCCCGCTGCCCCGCCCAGATACACGACTTTCTTCAATCGTGGCGCGAGCGGCGCATCGAGGGCGTAATCCAGAACCGGTCCGGCTACCCGCCGCGCCGCCGGGTCGAACTCCACATGATCTTCCAAGTCCAAGGTGCAAACGATCACTCGCCCTTGCCCGTAGTCCAGTTCCATCAGCGGTGTATAGGCTAGATCGAACTCGCATTCCAGCAAGGGACGCCAGCCGCTACGGTGGGGCTTCTCGATGGCCGCGCTGCTGACTCCACCCTCGTTGCCCCAATGCCACCCGGCGTAGGGTTGGGTGCCTTCGTTTCCCCGCAGGTAATCTCCATCGTAGTGGTATTGCGGGCGCGCCTCAATCAGCGTGCTTTCGCCCGTCCAGTTGCACAGATCGTCGGCATTAATCCCCTGCCCAATCAGGGAATCGGAAAGCGGATAAACATACCGGCTCACTTTCGGGCATACCCGCCACCCAAGGGCCTCTGTCATCCATGTGGGATCTTGTGCAAAAATCAGTACGCGACCTCCCTT
>JBJKQK010000074.1:0-11138 GCA_046705285.1 Terriglobia bacterium | reverse complement strand
TTACCGCACCGTGAACTTCTCCTTCAGAGGCAGGTTTGTGGACGAGCTTCCCACGGAGACTTCGAAGGTGCCGGGATCGACTTTCCAGCCATGTTCGCTCTCATCCCAGTAAGCCAGTGAGCGCTTGTCGAGTGTAACTGTGACGTGCCTGGTCTGGCCGGGTTCGAGGGTGACGCGTTCGAAGCCTTTCAGCTCGATTTCCGGACGCGGCACTTTGGCCGAAGGATCGCTGACGTAAACCTCGGCTGGCTCACTACCCGCACGTTCCCCGGTGTTCTTCACGTCAAAACTGACCGCGATGGGGCCGTCCGGGCTGGCGGTGGCAGGACTCACGTTCAAATTGCTGTATGCGAACGTGGTGTAAGAGAGGCCGTAGCCGAACGGGAACAGCGGAGCCGGCTGGCCATCGTGCCCGTAAGCGCGATAGCCGAGGAAGACTCCTTCACGGTAGTGGACTTCGTTTGATCCGGGCGCGGAGTAGTAGTTGTTGTATGCAGGATTTTCCTGAATGGTTTTCCACCAGGTGATGGGCAATCTGCCCGAGGGATCGACCCGGCCAGACAGCACGTCGGCCAGCGCCGTACCACCTTCCGACCCGCCATACCAGGTCTGGATGAATGCCGGAACGCGATCCAGCCACCCCTCAGTAGCCACGGCGCCGCCGGAGGTGAGCACCACGATGGTATGCGGGTTTTCGGCGGAAACTTCCTTGATCAGCTCAACCTGTCCGGGAGGAAGGGCATAGGTGCGGCCATGGCCTTCGCCTTCGGTTTCAGGATCGTAACCGACTGACAGAACCACGACGTCTGCCATGCGGGCCAGGCGTTTGACGGTGGGTTTGATCATATCCGCTGCCGGCAGTGCGTTAAATCCTGCCCGAATGCGGTTACCCTCCGGCAGGTAGTCAAGACGAACAGGCACCGACTGGCCCTCCTGCATATCGATATCAATGCTTTGCGGCTCGCCCCGGCCCGGCAGTCCTTCCAGGACCATCTTGTTGTTGACGTAAAGCTTGTAGCTGTCCCGTGCAACGGAGCCTACGATGAACTCCTGCGGTCCGGAAGCCTTCGCCGTGTAATAGCCCACCCATCGAACGGCAAGCTTCTTGCGGGAGGGTGGCGCGAACGGACTGCCACCCCAGAAGTAGACACCGCGCACCACGTGCGTATTGCTGGGAGTGCCCTCAAATGTCCCGCTTTCGAAATCCTCCTGAGTCAGGCCGGGATGCTGGCCGGCGGCGTCGGTTGAGAAACTGCTACCGCGCGAGCTGAAAAAGGCTCCCCGCCCAAGCAGATCGGCAAGGTCTACGACACCCTCGTTCCAAAGGATCTTTGTGTGGGGCAACGCGTCGGTCAGTCCCTGTAGAATGCTGACCGGAGCAATGGCCGTGACGTGCGCGCTGCCTCCGGCGGAATTTGGAGTTGGGTAAGCGTCCGGTCCGATCAGTGCGATCGTGTGGACCTGGCTCATATCGAGCGGCAGGATATGCCCCTCGTTCTTAAGGAGCACGATGCTTTCCTTGGCTGATTGCAGCGCTACGGCCAGAGAGTCCCGGCTGTATCGCGAAATGTTCAGATCGTACTGGTCGTGGTTCAGCCAGCCAAACCTGACCGCGTCATACAGAATGTGGCGTACTTTCTCATTGATGGTCGCGACCGAAACTTTTCCCTCCTTGATGGCCGGAAGAAGGTTTTTGGCGTTCATGTAGCGGGCGGATGGCATTTCCAGATCGAGACCGGCATTGGCCGCCGCAATCGCGTTGTGTGTCGCGCCCCAGTCGGACATCAGGATGCCCTGAAATCCCCAGTCCTTTCTGAGGACCGTGATGTTCAACCATGGGTTCTGGGTGGAGTGCTCACCGTTGAGGAGGTTGTAGGAGTTCATCAGGGCGCCAGCGTGCGCCTGCCTGACGGCTGCTTCAAAAATCGGCAGGTAGATTTCGCGCAGCGTGCGGTGGCTGATAATCTCGTTCTCGTGCATGCGGTTATATTCGGAATTGTTGGCATCGTAGTGCTTGACCGTTGCCGATACGTCCTCGCTCTGCATGCCCTCAATGTAAGGAACGGCGATTCGAGAGCCGAGGTAAGGATCTTCGCCCAGGAACTCGAAATTGCGGCCATCCACCGGAAGACGGTAGATGTTGACGCCGGGTCCGAGCACAAAGTTGACCCCGCGGGCCCTTGCGTCCCGGCCGATCGATTTCCCCACCTTGTATGCAAGCGCCGGGTCCCATGATGCCGCCAGGCCGATGCCTGCAGAGTAGGAAATGCTTGGGCCCCACACGCGGACACCCATCGAGGCATCCGACATCTTGAGCCGGGGCAGGCCGATTTGCGGCATGGCGTAAGTAAACATACTGTCCACGCCGCCAATGAGCTTGATTTTTTGTTCGAGGGTTAGCTTGGGAAGCAGTTGGTCCACACGCTGATTGATTTCAGCCGGAGTAAGGTGTTGCTGTTCTTGCGCGCGCACCGGGCCCGCAACGGTGATAACGGTGAGAGCCGTTACCAAAGAAAGTACAACACAACGCACGAAACTTGAGAGTTTATCGGAGGTATTTAGCATGTTGGTCACCTGACGGGTAAAAAGTATACAACGATATTGACCCGTTGCAAGTGATCTGCAACATGTGTGGCAGGAGGCGTCTCTCAGAGTATGGGTGTCCGTCGAGACCGTTGAAGGGAAATGTCCTTACCCACGGCCGTTGCGTGTGGACGAGGGGTTTCCAGCTACGGACAACCGGAGTAACCGCTTCGTGGCGATCGTTTCCTGATCGACGCTTGTTTCAAGGGCTTCGGGGAAAAACGCGGGTCTTTCGCGCGATGAGCTCATGCAGTGGACCCCTGTGCAACCGGGGCGAGAATTTACATAGGCTTTAAATCAAGGCTTTGCATTCTGATTGACAATATGAGTTGGAGGGTAGAGCTGGATGGAGTTCGATTGTGGAACAGCGTGAATCTTTCCCAGCCGAGGATTGGTTCACCGGCCATTGGCTCCAAACTTCAATATTCTGAAGCTCGGCAGAACGGAGGTAGGCGATGATGAAAAGCCTGTTCAGCACATTGGCAGTGGTGGCGCTTTGCAGCAGCATGGCAATGGCGCAGGCAGGTACGATGGGAGGGTCCACGGCTACGGTTGCAACTGCACAAGCAGACCCTGGCGGCGGCTTCATGGGAGGACCGATGCCACGGTTTGGTGGTAGGGAGCTGTTTATTCGAACAAGGCGCGGCCCGATGATGGGCTTCCGTGCCTGGGGCATGGGTTCCTGGTGGATGAATCCGGAAACGGCCCAGAGAATCGGGCTGACCGATCAGCAGAAGCAACAACTCGAAAAAATCAACCAGGACGGCCAACTGAGGATGATTGACCTGCGGGCAGACCTGGAAAAGCAGGAAGTGATTCTCGCCCCAATGATGAGGACCTATCACCCGGACGAAGCTCAGGTGCTCGCGCAGGTTGGGAAGGTGTCTCAAGCTCGGGCAGCACTTGAGGAGGCGCGCGTTCAAACAATGCTGGCCAGACGCAACGTGCTGACCGAAGAGCAGTGGAACAAATTGCAGAACACGCGGATGGGGTTTCATCGTACGTTCGGGCCTCGCCGTGGCTTTCACCATCCCGGCGGGCCGCGGATGCCAGTTCAACCTCCCACCCAGTGAGTGGTTGAGTCGTCTTTTCATGGATGTGCCGGAGCCTCGCATCAGGCCTGGCTCCGGCTGAGTTCCGTTCCCCGCAGCGCGCTGCCACCTGGAGATGTGGTTGGCCGAAGCGGCTGGAAAGCATTTCGGAATCAATTCATCCTGTCCCAGCCAGCATCCCGTTAGAAGTGCCTGAGCCTCAGTGCTGATGCGGGTGCTGCCCCGCGCAGAATTCGCGGTCAGACGGCGCCAGTCTTCCCTGAACGTACAAGGCTACGGCCTCTTCGGGCGAGCGTTTCCTGTCAACAATGACGGGCTGGATGCCGTTTTGCGTCAGGTCATTGGCTGCCCGCCAGCCCATGCCGTAACAGAGGGCTGCCTGACAGTCGTGGAGTGTGTTCACCAGCGCGGTATGACTGTGCGGTTGATCGCCATGCCCCGCGGCATGGCAGTTTCCCGTGCCGTGCGAAGCGTGCGTGTTCTTCCGCATCTCTTTCCGCAGGACTGTTCCGTTCTCCGCGTCAAAGATAATAAAGTAAGCACATCGTCCAAAATGCGGCGAAATGGATTCGCCGTCCTGCGATGCCACTGCAACTCTCATGATTGTTCTCCTCCTCCCATTCCTCTATGTCCTCTATGCCTGCGGCAACGTCCGTGATGCATTCCTCTTCCGCGTCCCCGGCCAAACCCACGCTCCTCGGGGGCGCGGCAGATGTTGACGCTCTTGCATTGCGGGCACTCCGCGGGCCGTCCCGTGCCGTACGGAACGCTCCAGGCGTGCTGGCAGTCATTACAACGAAACAATCTTTGTCCAAGCATTTCAATTTCACCTCCTTCGATCCTCAAGGCCTTGCCGTTCACCAGGGCGTCTGCAACTTTCTTGTGGGCTGCCTCGACAATCCGGCCGAAGGTTGGGCGAGAGATTCCCATGCGTTCGGCGGCCTGCTCCTGGTAAAGCCCTTCGAGGTCGGCCAGACGGATGGCTTCAAATTCGTCCACAGTCATCGTGATTTCGTCGAGAGACGAGAGCGGGATGCCCTGGGGTTTGAAATAATTGCTTTGCGGCTCGCCGGCGACCCGGCGGCAGCAGAAGGGTCTTGCCATGATGGCGGTGCTCCTTAATCCATCAACTTGATTATGAGCATATGATCATAATCTGTCAACAGTTTTTCCGAGAGAGTGTGCACTCTTCCCTGTGGATTGCCAGCCCTGTCGTTGCGGCGGGTGGCATCAGACATTGATGTTTAATGTCTGACCACCAGAACCGGGCGGGGTTCGGATGGCGTGGTGACAGAGCCGTCCCGATACAATGCCGTAGATCACCCTTACCATCTGGCCTTCAACAGGCGGCCAGGTGTGTCGATACGTGAGGGAGATCTACTGAGGGAAGCCGGTTAGTGCCGACCGCCGGAATTCCGGCCTGCAGGTTCTGCCTTGGCGCAGGCCTCCATGCGCCTTAACGCTGACGACGAAACGCCGGGGCCACGGAATGACACTAGAATCCGGTAGCGTGGAGGTGATTACCAGAAGAGCCTCGGATCGCAGATTGGGAGGTCCGCGCTATCACCCGACCGCTTGGAAATGGTGAGGCACGCAAACAGACGCGGGAGTGGGTCGATGATCACACCGACGTCAATCCAGACAACCACGACTACTCGCGGTCAACAGCGACCTTGACGACCACTTTGTGAACCGGCCCGTCGGCTGCCATCGGGGCGTGGGCGTCTTCGGGATAATAAATTCCAAAGCATCCCTGCGGCACCGTTACCCAGGAGTCCGGTGCGTCAAGGAAATGCTGAATATCCTTTGCTTCGTTGTAGTCTTCAGCGGGGCTACGGCAAGTTGAAGCTTGCTTCCAGCCGATCACGTCAGGACCCGTGAGGGAATACTGGATGTCAATGTACCGGCGATGGACCTCCAGCTTTGCCCCCTTTTGACCGCGGCCCTGACCACGAATGACCAGCGCATACAGCCGCGAACCGTCAATCTCCTGGCGCCCCTCGGGAAGCTCACTCAAGTTCGTTCCCTGGAGGAATTGGAAGGCCGCTCCGAAGCCAGGATGTAACTTCCTCAACCGTTCCTCGTTTGTGAGTGCATCCAAGATCATCTTCCACCTCCGCCTGAATGGTTTGAAAAACTCACCGGGCCTCTTCGAAGGCTCATTATGCAATGCGAGAAGAAAGCTGTCGATCTTAATTTCGGCGCGGGTGGCGTGTCGCGTGGTTTGCGGTGTGTGAGCTCTTCCGGCTTTTTTCGGCAAATGGCTATGCGGAGAGCTGCTGTTGGGCGGCGAGAATTTCTTTGCGTGAGGCGGTGCCGGTGCCTTTTTTCATAATGGTGACGGAAGCGGCCAGGTTACCCAGGCGAGCCGCAGCCACGGGATCGCCGGTGACGGCCAGCGCCAGGGCGCAGGCTGCGGCAAAGCTGTCTCCGGCGCCGCAGATGTCCACGGGCTTTTCAACCTGGCGGGTTTCCGCCCAGGTTTCTTTGTCATCTTCGATGACCAGAGCGCCTTTGGGGCCGTGAGTGACGATCAGGGTCCTGGTTTCCAGCTTCCGCCGCAGGGCTGCGAAATCCACAGTCCCCAGCAGGCTCTGGCTGGCGGTTTCCGCTTCTTCGCGGTTCGGTTTCAAAATCATCCTGCGAAACAGATGGACGCGCTTGCGGGAATCGGCCAGGAAAACCTTCTGCGGATATTTTCCTGCGAGATCGATCAGGCAGTCCCGAACGGCCGGAGTGACAACGCCGCCGGCGTTCGTTTCCGCCTGGTCGGCGATGACGATAACGTCGAAGTCGGGAACAGCTGAGACGAGGTTATCGATCACGCGCTGTTCCGCCTCTTTGGGCAGGGGGCGCGTGGAAATGAAATCCACGCGCGGCTGATCCTCCTCGGCGGTCTGGCTGTTCAGCAGCTTGGTGTAAGTGAACGTCTGCCAATCCGGAACCTTGACCATGCGCTCCGCCACAATGCCACGCTCGGCCAGTGCCTGCTCCAATTCGAAGCCGAAGCCATCCTTGCCGCGGACGCCGAGAGCGGCTACCTCGCCCGCGCCCATCGCAGCCAGGTTGTTGCAGACGGTTCCTCCTCCGCCCGGAGTCGGCCGGCTGGAAACCACTCCGAGGCGCGGAATGCCCGTCTCGTATGAAGGCTCGGAGGTGGCGGGGTCATAGGTGCACCAGCGGTCCAGGCAGATGTCGCCGACCACCAGGGCACGATGCTTGGGGAAAGCCGAGAGAATCTCTTCCGTCTTCATGCAACCTCCAGCAGGGCGCGGCGCAGTGCCGGAACAGTGGCGCGATGGTCACCGCACAAGTAGAAACTTTCGCCGCCATCGGCGACAGTTCGGACCAGGATCGTCTTGTGCGGGCGGAAGTAGTAGCCTGGATCGGTCTTGGGCAGTTCGTGGTGGATGTCACCCTCGATCGGCACCAGGTCAAACACCGCCGTGGTGAAATGCCTGATCGAACGACCCTGCTGCCGTGCCACATTGCGTGCCATCGAGAGAGCTTTCAGGTAAACTTCCGGGCCCATAATCGCCGAGCCGAAGTCCAGCATGAAGCCGCCTTCCAGGTTCTCCACGGCATGAGTGAAAATCAGGAAATCGCGATAGCTGGCCTCGCCCAGCGCTGCGCCGTCGCAATTGGGATGCTCGTGAATGATGTCATATCCGATGCCGACGTGGACGGTGACCGGAACAGAATGCCGGTAGGCGGCGGCAAAGATGCTGACATCCTTGTGCGGGAAGTCGCCGGCATCGATGTGACGCCCGAGATTTTCGCCCAGGCCGAGCGAAAGGTCCACCGCCTCTTTAATCACGCCGTTCAGATCTCCGGTTTCCTGCCAGAGACCGAACTCGCCCGTCTGGATGTAGCGCGCCACGCTCTCGGTGCTGGCTCCGATGCGCGCCAGTTCGTAATCGTGAATGGCTCCGGCGCCGTTCATGGCGATGTGATTGATGAAGCCGCGCTCCAGCAGGTCGATGACGTAGCGGCTCATGCCCATCTTGATGATGTGGGCGCCCATCATCAGGATTCGCGCTGCTCCCTTGCTTTTGGCAGCAAGCATCCGGCGGGCGATTTCAGGAAGCTGCGGATGGGAAAAGTCCGGTGCCGGCTGGTCAAGGCCCAGCACGTAATCCAGCTGCATGTCGTGCCTGCGCTCGCTGAGCGGCCTGATCAGGAGTTTCGATCGATCGAAAAGTTCGTATTTGGATTTCATCTTTGCGCCATCACTCGGGGAATAGGGCCGCGAAAAGCTCGTCGCGGCAAAGGAAGTTGGGAATGATGTAATCTGCTCCCACGCTCGCCAGACGATCTCGCTTCCATTCATCGACCTTCCTGCAATCGGGCTCATCGCTGGCAACGCCCACCGCAACGCCTCCCGCCTCCTTGACATTCTTGACCTCCACGTAGCCGTCGCCGAATCCCAGCAGTTCATCGCCGCTGCATTCCATGGAGCCGATCATCTTTTGAATCAGAAGGGCCTTTGAGAAACTCTTGTAATCGTCCTGCGCGCCGTAGATGCGGCCATCGAAATAGGAAGAAATCTGGAGCAGCTCAGCCTCTTCCACCGTGTAAGCATGGTCGGTCCCGCTGGCGCAATAGAGCTTGAGCCCGCGCTCTTTGAAGGCATCGAGCAGATGGCGCGCGCCCGGAACGAGATATTTGTCGGGCGACTCCTTGCCTTGCCGCAGAGCCTCCCGCCGGTGCCGGATCTTCTCCATCAGGCGGTCATGATAGATCTTCTTATAAGCTAAGGGCTCAAGCGGTTGTCCGCCGCGCGACTCAACCTGCTTTGCCAGTTCAATCATCTGGTAGATGGTCTGCTTGCCTGTCAGTTCTGCCACGTAGTCTTTCACCAGCGCGCGCAGCTCCGCTTCACTTTCGCCCGTCTTCAGATCGGCCAGGATTTCAACCATCATGGGCACCATGACGTCGATCCATCCTGCCCGCAACAGCGAAAGCGTGCCGTCGAAATCAAAGAGGACCACTCGTGCGATACTGGTCCGCGAACCGGAACATAGGCGCTCAATCATTAAGCTCAACCTCGCATCATATAGCCTAACCCACTTCAGACCTTGGAAATTCCAAAACATCAAAGTGCGATGGCCTAATATTAGGCCGCAGCGGGGTTGTCTGTAAACCTCAGCGGAACCAGAGACGTTAAAGCCTGCTGGTAAACTTGATCCGGGGAAGCGGTGGGATCATCCGCGAGCCACCCGAGGGTTGGGAGATCTGTTTCCTCCAGAGCTGGAGTTGCATCATCAGAGCAGATAAATCCACGCCCTGGAAGTCTGCGCCGAATGCCTCGAGTTTTCTGCAGCCTTTTTCCAACAGCGAGCGAAACCCAGCGGGATTGTTACGGGCGTAGTGATGGAAAGCCGCGGCCACCTGGATGATGCCGTGAAGGAAGACTTTGCGCTGACCTGTAGCTTTCAGCCATAGGGCTTCCAGAGCTTCGTGGGCCTCAAAGAATTTCGCCTCGTTAAACAGCCGGATTCCTTCTATGAAGCCATGCTCCATCGCGATCTGGACTCCAGAGGCCGGGATTCGGCCGCCATCTGAGGCGATTGTAACCGAGTGCGAGCAAGGGCGGGCGATGCAAAAATTACGCACTGTGCGTATGTGAAGCAACTTTGGTGCAAACGTGCGCCCGAAGGCATGCTGAGGTTTTGTAAGATGTTGTAAGTAAACAGCTTACAACACTGCAATTCCACAGTGCGGAAAATCCCATGCGTCCCATCCGGGGTGCGAAGGCCCCCAAAAATAGCCTAGTCTGTGAGCCGACAAACAACCGCGTGGGTTGGGCTGGGTCGCAGACGTTCACCGCCCGTCGCCCATCCTCGGACCATCTGGAGCCAGTCAAGGTTCATGACCAGAGGCCGCAGGCAATAGGCCAACTCGGTTTGCCGCTGGTGCAGTAACGATCGCCTGCAGGCGGGTAGCCTGACACAAGAGCTTCACCTTGTTCCATCAGTCTCCCTGGTCTGCGGCCGTACGACATGCCACCCCGGCAGTAGCGAAAGCCGAATTCTTGTCCACCCGGACCGTCGCTTTGGGCACGGGCGCCGACCCGGCGTGGTGCAGAGTTCACACCTCGCGGGACAGATCCCCCGACACTTGGAAGAATTTGGAAAGCTTGAACGCTTTGGCCTGCCCGGGCCCCTCAGTTTGTCCGGATCAGCCGGATGGGTACAGACGAACCTGCCGCAGCAACCAAGGTGCCGTTGCCCCCTCCGCCACCACCATTTGTGCCATTACAAAGGCTGACGTTCAGGATGACTACATCAATCGCGACGTCTTGTCCCGTGTGATTGGCCTGCTTGATGAAGACCTGCATATATCCATCGATTTGCACGGTGCTCCCTCCAGCAGTTAGCGGAACCCCGTTATAGACCGGAACAGTGACAACAGAAGGGCTTTCACTGTAATCGTAAAACACTTTGCCCCTCAAAGCGGGATTGGGATTATTCATTCCTCCTGTGATGGGGAAGGGAGGGCCGGTGGTTGTGTCAATCGAGTCCTGGCCCTGGTTGGGCCCATCGCCGTTGGCATAGATCAGGGTATTGATCCCCTGGTCGGTCGGGCCCACGTTTTTGCCATTGGCAGTGGTGAGCGTATCGCCGCAAGAGAGAATGGCAGGTGTACACATCTCAATGTGGTCCCTTAGAGCGCTGGCACTCGACGGGGGCGCGCCGTTAAAGCCCACCAGATACCACTGGCTGGGCGCAGCTTCCGTATGGAGTTGCCAGGGCATGCCAATCACGCCGGCCGGATAAACTCCGGGATGTTCAATGGTGGGAGGGGTTGTACTCGTATCAAAAAAGTAGCCCTGGCCCGGGCAGTTAGGATTGCCTGGCGACGTCTGGCCGGGGGTCGGATCGCAGTCGGGTACCAGAAAGGGTTTCAGACAAGCAGCTCCAAGGTTTGCCCCGCCTCCTCCCGCCGGGTTGTATGCCTCGGCGGTTGACGTGGCACTTACGTTCACCGCCTGGATCCCAAAGATCTTTGCAAACATGGTGGGTACGGAACGCCCGGCCGTGACAGTGATTTGTGGCTCGTAGGGATTAGGGTAACTGAATACCACATCCTTATTCGGGTTGATATTGGCGGGCTGGCCGGCAATGTAGTTCTGGGCTGCCGCAGCCTCGGCCTGCTGCGTCGCTATGGTCTCCTGGATGCCGCCTGGGTTACACCCGCCCGTCGTACACCCGCTGGTTACAAAGGCCTTGGCCCCGGCAAGAGCCGCCGCATCCGCGGCCCGCTGCGCCTGCGCACGCGCCAGATAGAAATTGGCCAGGTCGATGGCAATCGCGCAAACGGCAAGCAGCATTACCATGCTGCCGGCCACCACCAACAGGACCGAGCCCGCCTCATTTTTCCTCATGTCGTAACTTTTCATCCTCAGCATTGAATCCCCTCAGTTCACAATATTCTGCATTACGGCAGTCTCGGTTAATGTCTTTGGCAGTGACATACTGGCGCCCGGTACCATCAGTCCGA